>CAZMLX010000064.1:0-11680 GCA_964567275.1 uncultured Thiopseudomonas sp.
AGCCCCAGCGGAATCACCAGATTGACATTTTGCAGGTTGTTGCCGCTGGCACCCAGCAGACGCAGCATTTTGGCGGTATCGACCGGGGTGCGCTGCGCCGGGTAGGTAATCTGCTTTTTGCCGGACAGATACTGGCCCGTCAGGGAGTCAGGATTGTCCATTACCTGCTGCGGGGTGCCCTGGGCAACAATCTCGCCGCCATGCACCCCGGCACCCGGGCCAATATCCACCACATAGTCGGCCAGCCGGATGGCATCTTCGTCGTGCTCAACCACAATTACCGTATTGCCCAGCTGGCGCAGGTGGGTGAGGGTGGCCAGCAGGCGCTCGTTGTCGCGCTGGTGCAGGCCGATGGAGGGCTCATCGAGAATGTACATGACCCCGACCAGTCCGGCGCCGATCTGGCTGGCCAGCCGGATGCGCTGCGCCTCACCGCCGGACAGGGTATCGGCACTGCGCTCCAGGGTCAGGTAGTCCAGCCCGACGTTGACCAGAAACTGCAGGCGTTCGCCAATTTCCTTGAGGATCTTGCTGGCAATTTCGCCACGCCGGCCTGGCAGGCTGAGCTGGTTGAAGTACTGGTGGGCATCACCGACCGGCATGCGCACCACTTCGGGCAGCGTTTGCTCACCCACCCAGACGTGGCGGGCGGCACTGCACAGGCGTGAGCCGTTACAGTCGGGGCAGGCCTGGGTGCTCAGGTATTTGGCCAGTTCTTCCTGCACGCTGCTGGACTGGGTTTCACGGTAGCGGCGCTCCAGATTGGGCAGGATGCCTTCGAACGGATGTTTGCGTTTGACGATATCGCCACGGTCGTTCAGATAATTGAATTCAATATCTTCCAGCCCGCTGCCCTGCAGGATCAGCTGTTGTGTGCGTTGGTCCAGCTGACCGAACGGGGTGTCGATATCAAAACCGTAATGGCGGGCCAGCGATTGCAGCATCTGGAAGTAATAGGCGCTGCGCCGGTCCCAGCCACGAATGGCACCTTCGGCCAGCGTCAGCTCCTGGTTGACCAGTCGGCGTGAATCAAAAAACTGTTTGACACCCAGCCCGTCACAGCCCGGACAGGCGCCGGACGGATTGTTGAAGGAAAACAGCTTGGGTTCCAGCTCGCTGACCGAGTGGCCGCAATGCGGGCAGGCAAAGCGGGCGGAAAACACCTGCTCCAGCCTGAAGTCTTCGTCCATGCTGACCACGCTGGCGGTGCCGTCGGCCAGTTGCAGGGCGGTTTCGAAGGATTCGGCCAGACGCTGCGCCAGATCATCACGGACCTTGAAGCGGTCAACCACCACATCAATGCTGTGGCGCTTGTTCTTGTCCAGCGCCGGCAGGTCGTCCATGTCGTGTACGGTGCCGTTGATGCGCACCCGGATAAAGCCCTTGGCGCGCAGCTCTTCCAGCAGCACCAGATGCTCGCCCTTGCGCTCGCGGATCACCGGCGCCAGCAGCATGTAGCGATGCTCAGGCGGCAGGGCCAGCACCTGGTCGACCATCTGGCTGACGGTCTGGGCTTCCAGCGGGGCGTCGTGGGTGGGGCAGCGGGGAATGCCGGCACGGGCATAGAGCAGGCGCAGGTAGTCGTAAATTTCGGTAATGGTACCGACAGTGGAGCGGGGGTTGTGCGAGGTGGACTTCTGCTCGATGGAAATCGCCGGCGACAGCCCTTCAATGGTATCGACATCGGGCTTTTCCATCATCGACAGAAACTGGCGGGCATAGGCCGACAGTGACTCGACATAGCGGCGCTGGCCCTCGGCATAGAGGGTGTCGAACGCCAGTGACGACTTGCCCGAGCCGGACAGGCCGGTAATCACGATCAGCTTGTCACGCGGCAGGCTCAGGTCGATGTTCTTCAGGTTGTGGGTGCGGGCGCCGCGTATTTCGATGGTATCCACTGTCAGGGTCCGGTCCGGATGAAAACGGCCCATTATACAGGCTTGCAGCAGCCCGGCGGGGAACCTGCTAAAATCCGCCTTTTGTTGGCGGCTGGGGGCACAGGCATGGAGTCAGGGGTTGATACAATGAACAGCGTTGAACGCCGCGCCATGAGTGGTTTGTCGCTGGTGTTTTCCTTTCGCATGCTGGGCATGTTCATGGTATTGCCGGTGCTGGCCAGCTACGGCCCCGAACTGGCCAGCCATTCCGGCTTGCCGATGGCCATGCTGATCGGTATTGCCATTGGTGCCTACGGCCTGACCCAGGCTTGCCTGCAGATTCCGTTTGGCATCCTGTCCGACCGTATTGGCCGCATGCCGGTGATCTATGGCGGGCTGCTGGTATTTGCATTGGGCAGTGCGGTGGCGGCCATGGCCAGTTCGATTGAAATGGTCATCGCCGGGCGCATCATTCAGGGCGCTGGTGCCATCTCTGCCGCCGTGATGGCACTGTTGTCAGACCTGACCCGGGAGCAGCACCGCACCAAGGTGATGGCCGGCATCGGCATGAGCATTGGCCTGTCGTTTGTGGTGGCCATGATTGCCGGCCCGGTGATTACCCGCTGGACCGGTTTGTCTGGCTTGTTCTGGTTTACCACGGCCATGGCGCTGTTTGGCGTGGTGCTGATGGCGTTTTGGGTGCCCAGGCCCCGGCGGCAGGTGCGGCACCTGGATTCCGGCATCAGCAGGCAGGCACTGGGCAAGGCGTTTGCCGACCCGCAGCTGCTGCGTTTGAATCTGGGCATTTTTGTGCTGCATGCGCTGTTGATGGCGCTGTTTACCATTATGCCGCTGGTGCTGATGGAGCAGGGCGGCCTGCCCCGTGACGAGCACTGGTGGGTCTACGTGATTGCCATGGTTGCCGGCTTTGTCATCATGGTGCCCTTCATCATTTACAGCGAGAAAAAACGGCAACTGAAAAAAGTGTTCCTGGCTGCCATCACCGTTGTGGGTCTGAGTCAGCTGTATTTCTGGTGGCTGGGTTTTAACTTGCCGCTGTTGGTGCTGGGCACCCTGCTGTTTTTTGCCGCCTTCAACCTGCTGGAGGCCACCCTGCCATCGCTGGTCAGCAAGCTGGCGCCGGCCGGTGCCAAGGGTACCGCCATGGGCATTTATTCGACCAGCCAGTTTTTGGGGGCGGCCTGTGGCGGTTTTCTCGGTGGCGGCCTCTATACGCTGGGCGGCAATGCTGCCGTTTTTGCTGCCTGTACCCTGCTGGCCGCACTCTGGTGGATATTTGCTGCTACCATGCAGGAACCTCCCTATGTGACCAGCACCCGGCTGGCGGTTGAAGGAGGGCAGGCACCGGATGCGCAGCAACTGGCGCATCTGGGCCGGCAACCCGGCGTCATGGACGTACTTTATGTGGCAGAGGATGCTGCGGTTTATGTAAAATTTGACAACAAACTGAATACGCGTGAACGGCTACAGGCATTGCTTGCAGGCCACCAGACGGCCACTGTCTGACACGCTGTTACAAGGAGATAGCAATGGCGCGTGGAGTGAACAAAGTCATCCTGATCGGCAACCTGGGCGGTGATCCGGAAACCCGTTACATGCCCAATGGCAATGCCGTGTGCAACGTGACCCTGGCCACCAGCGACAGCTGGAAAGACCGTAACACCGGACAGCTGCAAGAGCGTACCGAATGGCACCGGGTGGTGTTTTTCGGCAAACTGGCCGAAATTGCCGGCCAGTACCTGCGCAAGGGCTCCAAGGTGTATGTGGAAGGCCGTCTGCAAACCCGTGAGTGGGAGAAAGACGGCATCAAGCGCTACACCACCGAAATTGTGGTGGATATCGGTGGCCAGATGCAGATGCTGGACGGCCGCAATGAAGGCGGCATGTCGCAGGACGGCGGCTATGCAGCCCGCCCCGCCCAGGCTGCGCAGCCGCCGCAACACCGTCCGCAGCAGGCAGCACCTGTTGCCGCAGGCGGTTATGGTGCGGCTCCGGCTGCCGACCCCTATGCGGCCCCCCAACAAGCCCAGGTACCACCGATGGACGGTGGCTACATGGACGATGGCGACCAGGACATTCCGTTCTGATCGGTTTTCAAGGCGCAGCTGACACGAGGCCGGAATGCAACTGAAAGTAGTCTTGCTGGGCGCAGGCAATGCGCTGGGACAGGCGCTGGTACGCCAGGGAGCGGAACGGGATCTGGGTTTTCTGGTACCCCGACCGCCCGACGGCCACTGGACACCGGCAACCCTGACTGCGCTGATCGACGAGGTGCGCCCGGATGTGGTGATCAACCTCGCCTATTACTTCGACTGGTTTCAGGCCGGCAAGGTCGAGGCTGCCAAGTTTGCACCCCAGGCCGAGGCGGTCGAGCGGCTGGCCCAGCTGTGCAAACACCATCAGAGCATTCTGATTCAGCCCTCCAGCTACCGGGTGTTTGATGGCACCCGTGCCACCGCCTATACCGAAACCCAGCCCTGTACACCGCTCAGCCCGCGCGGACAGGCATTGATGGCGATGGAGCAAAGCGTTCGTTCCATTTGCTCGCGTTACATCATTGTGCGTTTTGGCTGGCTGCTGGATGACAGTTACGAGGGCATGTTGGGTCGCATGCTGCAGCGGGCACAGGCACACGAACCGATGGAAATGGCCGACGACCGCCGGGGCAACCCGACACCGGTTGATGATGCCGCCCGGGTGCTGATGGCCATTGTGCAACAGCTGGGTTGTGACGTACCGCTGTGGGGCACGTACCAGTATGGCGGACAGGAAGCGGCAACCAGCCTGGCTGTGGCCGAGGCGGTGCTGCAGGAAGCCGGCAACTGGCGTCCTGAAATTTCCCGCGAGGTGCAGGCCAGGGGCCATGCCCACTTTGAAGATGCCGACATCGAGCCCCAGCACGGCGTACTTGACTGCAAAAAAATTACCCATACCTTCGGCATCAAACCCCGGGCCTGGCGCAGCGGCCTGGCGGATTTGCTGCACAGTTATTATCGCAATGTTTGACGGCTGCCCTGCTGGCTGGCGCCTGCCGGTCGGCCAGGGCACCGCTACTGTCCGGAATCTGCCATGAACCCACAAAGTCAGGTACTGCTGCGGCACGCCGAGCTGTTTAACGGCCGCTTGCTGCTGGCCGGTACCCCCGATGATGCCCTGCTGGCCAGCCTGCCTGAAGCCAGCGCCTGGAGCTGGCTGGCTGACGAATACCAGCCACTGGTGCAGCGCTTTGGTGACAGGGTGAGCTTTGGCCACCTGCCGCCGGCGCTAGCGGTACCGGCGGCGGTATTGTTTCTGCCCAAGTCCAGGGAGCTGACCGGCCATCTGTTGCAACAGCTGGCAACCTTGCCGGAGATGCGGCAGCTGTTTCTGGTCGGCGAGAAAAAAGCCGGTATCGAACGGGCGGCCAAACAGTTGGCGGCGCATGGCAGCGTCTGGAAGCTGGACAGCGCCCGACACTGCCAGCTGTGGCAGTGCCAGCTCGAACATGCCGGCCCGCAGCCAACCGGAGACGATGGCCAGCAGCAGTTTGCCATCGGCCTGCCGCAGGGCGAGTTGCAGCTGTGCAGCCTGCCTGGCGTCTTCAGTCATGGCCGGCTGGATGTGGGCACGGCATTGTTGCTGGAGCATCTGGACGGGTTGCCGCAAGGTCACTGGCTGGACTTTGGCTGCGGTGCCGGCGTACTCGGTGCCGCCCTCAAACTGCAACATCCGCAGGCCGAAGTCAGCCTGCTGGACGTGGACGCCTTTGCGCTGGAAAGCAGCCGCCGCACCCTGCAGCTCAATGGCCTGCAGGCACAGGTACTGGCCGGAGCCGGCATTGCCGATGCGCCTGTGGGCCTGGCGGCCATTGTCAGCAATCCGCCCTTTCACAAGGGCGTACAAACCCATTATCACGCCACCGAACAACTGATTCGCCAGGCTGCGCAGCATCTGCGGCCCGGCGGCGAATTGCGGCTGGTGGCCAACAGCTTTTTGCGTTATCCGGAACGGATCGAGCAACACCTGGGGCCCTGCAAGGTACTGGCAGAGCGCAATGGTTTCTGCGTGTATAGCGCACGGCGTACCAAATAGGGGACAGACAACATGAGTCAGGCGTTTATTTTTGATGTGCAGGGTGCAGAGGCTTTTGATCAGCTGGTGATCGAAAACTCCTTTGTCAAACCGGTGCTGGTGGACTTCTGGGCCGAGTGGTGTGCGCCCTGCAAGGCGTTGATGCCGATGCTGGAAAAAATTGCCACCCATTACAACGGCGAGTTGCTGCTGGCCAAGGTCAACTGCGATATCGAGCAGGACACCGTGGCCCGCTTTGGCGTGCGCAGCCTGCCTACTGTGGTGTTGTTCAAGGATGGCCAGCCGGTCGATGGTTTTGCCGGTGCCCAGCCGGAGTCCCAGATTCGTGAAATGCTGGCCAAATACCTGGCTGAACCGGCAGCGCCACAGCTGACCCCGCTGGAACAGGCGCAAAACCTGTTTGCCGAGGGCGCCTACGGCCAGGCTGAAGCGGTGTTGCAGGCCATGCTGGAGGAAGACAACAGCAACGTGCCCGCGCTGATTCTCTATGGCCGCTGCCTGATCGAACGTGATGCGCTGGACGATGCCCGGCAGGTGCTGGATGCGGTCAAGGGGGACGATTACAAGCACGAACTGGCCGCTGCCAAAGCCCAGCTGACCTTTTTGCACCAGGCCGCCGGGCTGCCGGAGGTGGCCGAGCTCAAGTCCCGGCTGGCGCAGCAGGCCGACGATGACCAGGCCGCCTACCAGCTGGCCATCTGGCAGCTGGCCCGTCAGCAGTACGAACCGGCGCTGGAGGCGCTGCTGCAGGTGTTTGTCCGCAACCGCAGCTACGGGGACGGCGCCGCCCACCGCACCCTGCTGCAGGTGTTCGAGCTGCTCGGCAGCGCTCACCCGCTGGTTACCCTGTATCGCCGCAAGCTCTACCAGGTGCTGTACTGAGGCCGGCGTGCCGACCGGAACCGGGGCCTGCCCCGGTTTTTTATTGACAGGAATCTGATCCGACATGAGCACATTCAAACGCAGCTGGCTGGCACTGCACGATGCCTGGCAGCATCTGCCGACCCGCCAGCGACTGTGGGCGCTGGCCGTTCCCATGATACTCAGCAACCTGACCGTACCCATGGTGGCGCTGGTGGACAGCGCCGTGGTTGGCCGCTTGCCCCACGCCTGGCAGCTGGGGGCGGTGGCGGTGGGTGGCAGCCTGTATACCCTGCTGGTGTGGGTGTGCGGTTTTTTGCGCATGGGCTGCACCGGCTTTACCGCCCGCCATGCCGGCGAGGGCGATCATTCCGGGCTGCGGCTGGTGCTGTGGCAAAGCCTGCTGCTCAGTGTGTTGCTGGGGGTGGTGCTGGCGCTGGGCGTGATGCCCTTTACCGGCAAGGCGCTGACCCTGATGCAGGCCGAACCCCGGCTGCATGCGGCGGCCAGCGGCTATTTTCATATCCGCCTGTGGGGCCTGCCGGCGGCGCTGTTGATGCATGTGCTGACCGGCTGGCTGCTGGGCGTACAGCAGGCGCGGGGGGCGCTGTGGATGTTGCTGGCGGCCAATCTGGTCAACATGGGGCTGGATATCTGGTTTGTATTCGGGCTGCACTGGGAGGTGGCCGGTGCGGCCCGTGCTTCGGTGGTGGCCGAGTGGACCGGTGCGCTGACCGGGCTGTGGCTGGCTCGGCGCTATTTGCTGCAGCATCCGGCGCTGACCCGCTGGCGCCAGTTGCTGCGCTGGCAGCAATGGCAGCCGCTGCTGTTGGCCAATGGCGATATCTTGCTGCGCAGCCTGCTGCTGCAGGGTGTGTTTTTTATGGTTACCGTGCAGGGCACCCGGCTCGGTGTGAGTACGGTGGCGGCCAATGCCCTGTTGCTCAACGGCCTGTTGCTGACCGCCTATGCGCTGGATGGTCTGGCCCATGCACTGGAGGCGCTGACCGGCCATGCGCTGGGTGCCCGTGACCGGCTGGCGTTGCGTCGTTCCTTGTTGTTGACCGGGCAGTATTGTCTACTGGGTAGTCTGGCCTTTGCGCTGGTGTTTGCCCTGCTGGGCGAGCAGTTTGTTGCCCTGCAAACCAGCATGCAGGAAGTCCGGGACGCAGCCCGGCCGTTTCTGCCTTATCTGGCGGTGTTGCCGTTGATTGCCGTATGGAGTTATGTGCTGGATGGCTTGTGCATTGGTGCTACCCGTACCCGGGCGATGCGCAATGGCATGTTGCTGGCGGTGGGGCTGACTGCGCCCTTTGCCTGGCTGTTGCAAGGGCTGGGCAATCATGGTCTGTGGCTGGCGTTTTTGTTGTTTATGCTGTTGCGGGCGGTGTGTTTGCTGCCGGCGGCGTGGCGGTTGTTGCGTGAGGCGGGGTAGTTTTTTGGCCCGGTGTGGGGAAGCCGGAGGAGCGCTTCGCAAAGCTGCGCTGCCACGACCGCCTTTGGCGTTCATGGCGCTAAGGCTTTGCTGCGGCTTCTCCGGCTTCCGGCGTACACCGTGGCGGGGGGCGGGTGTGGCCCGGCGTTGCCGGGCTGCTGACGCGGTGGTGGTTGGGGGTGTTGTGGTGTGTGGACAGGGTTGGGCTGGTTGTGACGCTGTTAGTTATTCCGTGTCCGTTATTCCGTCCGACAGTATGTGTCATTCCGCACGCAGCGTAGCGGAGTTGCGGAATCCATAAAACTGGGTGGTTTTTTGGCCAGGGTGTCGTGACGCTGGTGGTGCTATGTAGAGGCGCCCATAACGTCTGGCGTAAAACGCAAAACAGGCGCCGGAGCGCCTGTTTTCGGTGTGGCGGGCAGGTTCTATTAGAACTTGTAGCCCAGACCTACCATGTAGACCCATGGCTTAACGTCAACGTTCACCTTGGTACGGCCGGCCTTTGTGTTCAGGGTGGCGTCGGTGTCGATGTCGATATAACGGATTTGACCATTGACCATCAGGTTGTCGGTCAGCATGTAGTCAGCACCGACTTGGGCAGCCAAGCCCCAGGAGTTTTTGACTTTGAAATTGTTGGCAGCCAGGCCATTCTTGGCGGTGCTGCTCAGATTTTCGTCAAAGAACCAAGTGTAGTTGATGCCGGCACCGACGTAAGGCTGGAATGCAGACTTGCTGTCCATTGGGTAGTAAACGGCGCTTAGGGTTGGTGGCAGGTGCTTGAGGCTACCCAGCTTCATGCTGCCAACATCAGTGTTCTTGATATGCACATCGTGCTTGAACGGGGAGGCAGCCAGCAGTTCGATACCAATGTTGTCGGTAACCATGTAGGCGAAGTTTAGGCCCAGCTGGGTATCGTTATTCAGGGTTGCCTTGCCACCCAGGTTGCCCAGGCCGGAAGTTTTAACGCCAGAGGTGCTTTCGTGGGTGGTCACGGTAATGGCACCAGCACGTACGATGATGTCGCCGGCTTCGTGAGCGTAAGCGGCGGGGCTGGCAATAGTGGCAGCCAGGATGGCGGTGGTCAGCAGAGTCTTGCGCATGGGTCACTCCATTGGGACGGACAGTAAATTTGTGGCCATCTTAAGGACTGGTACCAAAAAGGTATTGACACAAATCAAGCGCAAGTACCCCGCTCGCCGGTTTTTTGTCAGCCACAGTCAAATGACTGGAAAACAGGCAAGGCGGGGTGGAGTCCTGGCAGGCGGTGGTGTTTGTTTAACCTGCCTATTGGGTTTGGGCGTGTTTAACGGGTAGCTAACCGGCTCCTCGTACAGCAATGGCTTCAATCTCAAACATGAGCTGGGGCAGGGCCAGTGCTTTGACTTCCACGATGCTGTCTGCCGGATAGGGTGGAGTAAAGTAGCGGCGTCGTAGCTCCACTACCTGTGGAAAGTAGCTCATGTCGGTCATGAACAGGGTCACTTTTACCACATCCTTGAGGCTCGAGTTGGCCTCGTGCAGCACGGCCTTCAAGTTTTCAAATGCGGTTTCGGCTTGTAGCTGAAAATCGCCTTCGCCCACGATGTTGCCTTCTTTGCTCAGGGCTGCTTGCCCGGAAACGAAAATCCAGTCGCCCACGGCAATCGCTTGCGACAGGGCAAATGGCTCGAATGGATCTGGCTGGGTTGCAATGCGTTTCATAGTGGCTCCTGGGCAAAACAACCTGACACAAGCAAGAAGCAGGCCGGACAGGGTAGCCGTTGCCATGCCGGACTTTTGCGTATCAAACCGGGTTTGGGTTGCTGTAATAGCGTTAAAAAACCGTTCAGCATGAATAAAAAAATTCCAGTTTGAATGGTTTTTGCAGGGTTTTGTTCGCCGTAAAAGCAGGGATGCAGGTGCGGTGCGCTGGCCGTGGCCGGTTTTCAGGCCGGCGGCGAGTGGTGGGCTGTTTGGCATTTATGTTGCAAGACTGGGCCAGAGCCGTTCAGGACAACAAGAAGGAAAAAGCATGAACAGACTAGGGTTTATGGCTGCCTTGCCGCCAATCGTATGGGGCAGCACGTATCTGGTAACCACCGAATGGTTGCCGCCAGACAGGCCGCTGACCGCCGCAGTGCTGCGCATTTTGCCGATAGGGCTGCTGATGGTGTTGATGACGGGCTATCGGCCGCAAGCGGGCCAGTGGGTCAAGCTGCTGGTGGTCAGCGTGCTGTGCATGTCGCTGCTGCATTGGCTTTTGTTTGTCAGCGCCTATCGCTTGCCGGGTGGCATGGCGGCCTTGCTGATCTGCACCCAGCCGCTGCTGGTGGTTATTTTCTCCTGGGTATTGTTTCGCCAGCGTACCCCGCTGCAGATGTTGCTGGGGGTAATCCTGGGGCTGATTGGTGTGGCGCTGGTGCTGTTGTCCCCGGGCCGGCTGACGTGGGACGGCATTGGCGTGCTGGCTGCTGCGATAGCGGCCATCAGCATGGCGCTGGGAACGCTGCTGGTTAAACGCTGGCAGCTGCCCATTCCTTTGCTGGCGTTTGCAGGATGGCAGCTGTTGCTGGGTGGCCTGGTCTTGCTGCCGTTGATGCTGTGGCAGGAAGGAGTGCCGGCAATGCCCAGCAGCAGCCAGCTGGGCGGCTATCTGTATCTGGCCATTCTGGGGACCGGATTGCCCTATTTGCTTTGGTTCCGGGCCTTGCGAGGCCTGGACCCGGTGTTTATTTCGGTGCTGTTGTTGTTGAGCCCGGTATCGGCGCTGGCGCTGGGGTACGTGTTTCTGGATCAAAACCTGGGTGGCTGGCAGTGGCTGGGCGCACTCTGCGTGTTTGCGGGCATTGTCGTTAGTCAGTGGAAGTTCAGTCGTAGCCCGTAAGAAGCGGGCCGGGGCAGCTGGCGTGGTGGGGGAAAGCGTTGACCCCGGCTAGGGCGGTGTCAAGCGATAAGAAGGGTTGAGGGTGTTTTTCTAATTGAAAAATATGAATTCAAGTTGAATTAAGGGTGGGGAGGGTGGGCGAAGGGCTGGCTGTAAAAGCCTTGATTCTGCGGGGTGTTGGGGTTCTTTAATCAGTTGGCATCCGTTTTGCTTTGTTGCACCTATAACAATAAGACGTGCAAGCTCCGAAAGGCTGTAGCGCACAGAAAGGGGACATTATGGAACATCGTATAAAGATAATCATTCCAATTCCCATGGGTGAAAGTGGGGTGCGGAATCGGGCTTCACAACTGCCTGAGAGTCTGGTGTTGCCCGGCTTTCATCCCGAGTTTGTGCCAGTGGCCAAGGGTGCCTCGCTGGCAGATAGTGCTTACGATGGGCGGTTTCTAGATCCGAGTGCAACACTGTTAATGAATTGATGCGGGGCCATTATTGCTCAATGCCATCTCTTTCTGCATGACCTCCGTCAGCACCTCAATCGGACACCTGAAA
>CAZMLX010000065.1:0-9385 GCA_964567275.1 uncultured Thiopseudomonas sp.
TTGCAGCCCGCTACAGTGCCCTGACGCTGGCACTGTGCAGCAGCATCGCACTGGCTGATCCACTGGATCAGGCACTTTCTGAAAGCACCGCCCACAGTCAGGCGGCACAGTCATCCCAGCGCAAGATTGAAAATCTCGACGACAGCACCCAGCAAATGCTGGACGGCTATCGTGCGGCTATCGTTCAGGCCAGAAACCTGGAGCGCTATAACGAGCAGATGCGCGAGCTGGTGGCTACCCAGCGCAAGGAGCTGGATGGTTATCAGCAACAGTTGGCTGATCTGGAACAAACCGAAGCCAGCGTGGCGCCACAGATGCTGCGTATGGTGGAAGTCCTGCAACAGTTTATCGAAGCCGACCTGCCGTTTTTGCCTTATGAGCGCAACGAGCGACTGGAGAACCTGCAAGAGCTGATGCAGCGTGCCGATATTGGCCTGTCCGAAAAGTATCGCCGCCTGCTGGAGGCTTACCAGATTGAAAGCGACTACGGCTACACGCTGGAAGCCTGGCGTGACACGCTGCAACGTGGCGATACATCACTGAGCGTGGATTTTTTGCGCATTGGCCGGGTCATGCTTTATTACCAGACCCCCGACGGCCATGAAACCGGCTGGTGGAACCCGCAGGCCCGCCAGTGGCAGGTGCTGGAGGGTGGTGCGCGCCGTCCGGTGACCCAGGCCATTGCCGTCGCACGTCAGCAAAAATCGGCCGACTGGCTGGACCTACCGGTCAAGACCCTGGCTCTGGAGGCTAAACAGTGAAGTATTGGGCAGTATTGATGGCAGCAGTCTGGGCCGGTTCGGCCATGGCTGCACCCGTATCACCGGCGGAACTGCTGGAGCGCATCCGCCAGGAAAAAAGCACCGAACAGCAGTTGATGCAGCAGCGCGAGCAGCAGTTCATTCAGGACAAGTCACAGCAACAGGGCCGCTATGCCGAAGCCCGTGCCGCCTTGCGTCAGACGGAACAGGAATCGGCCCGGCTAAAAGCCCTGTTTGAAGAGCAGGAAAAACAGCTGGCCGAGCAGGAGCAGGAACTCAAGGAGCGCATGGGTGACCTGGGTGGCCTGTTTGCAGTGCTGCGCCAAAGCGCCGGCGACATTGCCGGACAATGGCAAAGCTCGATGCTCAATGTGGAAAAGCCGGGCCGTATCGAGGCACTGGAGCGTTTCTCCACCAGCCGCCGCATGCCGACAGCCGAGCACATTGAGCAGTTGTGGCTGCATATTCTCGATGACATGTCGGCCACCGGCCAGGTGAAAACCTTTCAGGCACCGGTGGTGCGGATTGGTGGCGAACAGCAGGAATTGCCGGTGACCCGCATCGGTCCTTTTGCGGTATTCGGCGATCAGTCATTTCTGGTCTACCACGCTGGCGAAGACAGCCTGCGCGAACTGCAACGCCAACCCGGTGGCTTGAGCAAGGCACAAAGCTGGAAAACCAGCCAGTCCGACCTGGCCCATATCCCGGTCGATCCAACCCGTGGCAGCCTGCTTGAGCAGCTGCAACGCCAGCCCACCTTTGTTGACCGGATCCACCAGGGCGGCATTGTCGGTTATGTCATCATGGCGCTGGGTGTGCTGGGGCTGTTGTTGGCACTGTGGCGCATGGGCGAGCTGCAGCTGGTGATTGGCAGTATCAACCGCCAGATGCGCAACCTGTCCAGCCCGCAGGGCAATAACCCGCTGGGCCGGGTGCTGAACGTGCTGGGACCAACCCCGCAAATGAGCGACCTGGAAACCCTGGAACTCAAACTGGACGAAGCCGTCATGCAGGAGGTGCCCCGTCTGGAGCGGGGCCAGGGTCTGCTCAAGCTGATTGCCGCAGTCGCACCCCTGCTGGGGCTGCTGGGTACGGTAACCGGCATGATCATTACTTTCCAGGCCATCACCCAGAGCGGCGGCGGTGACTCCCGGCTGATGGCCGACGGTATTTCCCAGGCGCTGGTGACTACAGTACAGGGTCTGGTGGTGGCAATTCCGGTGTTGTTCCTGCACAGCGTGGTGGTAGCACGCAGCAAGGGCGTCATCCAGTTGCTGGAACAACAATGCGTGGGCCTGCTGGCCCTGCACATGTCGGCCAAGGACCCTTGTGAGTGTGACTGACTGGCAAACCACTCAAATCTGGCTGGTCGATAGCGGCTATGCCCTGCTGGACCTGATGGGTGCCGGCGGCATGGTGATGTGGATGCTGGCCGGCCTTTGTGTTCTGTTCTGGACCCTGGTACTGGAGCGCTTCTGGTATATGCAGCGCCAGTTTCCATCCTGGGTACGCGAACGCAAACAGTCCTGGCAGATGATCTGCTGCGATGTCAGCAGCCGGGAATGGCCACGTGCGGTTCGTGCCGCCTGGATTGCCCAGGCCTGCGAACAGCTGATGACACCACTGGGCGTGATCAAGGCGCTGGTGGCGCTGTTTCCGTTGCTGGGCCTGCTCGGCACCGTCACCGGCATGGTCGCCGTATTTGATGTGCTGGCCACCAGCGGCAGCGGCAACCCCCGGGCCATGGCATCGGGAGTATGGCAAGCCACATTGCCCACGCTGGCCGGCATGGTACTGGCGATTGGCGGCCTGTTCAGCCTGGCCCACCTGGAACGTAATGCGCGCCGCGCACTGGCCCGGCTGGCCGACCAGCTGCGCCACGAATAAAGGATAGAAACCGCAATGAGAATGCGCCGTTACAGCCACAGCAATGCAGAAGAGCCGGGTATCGACCTGACTCCGATGCTGGATGTGGTGTTCATCATGCTGATTTTCTTTATTGTCACCAGTTCCTTCATCAAGGAGTCCGGTGTCGAGGTCAACCGGCCGCAGGCCGATACGGCCAGCAGCCAGGACAAGGGCAATATCCTGATTGCCGTGACTGCCGATGGCCAGGTCTGGCTGGACAAGCAGGTGGTCGACGTACGTACCGTGCGGGCCCATGTCGAGCGCATGCGCCAGGAACAGCCCGATGGCATTGTGGTGGTGCAGGCTGACCAGGATGCGCGTACCGGTCTGGTGGTACAGGTTATGGACCAGGCCCGTCTGGCCGGGGTTGCGGATGTGGCTCTGGCGGCTTCGTCGGAGTCCAACTGATGACACGCTGGATGATTTCGCTGCTGGTAGCGCTGCTGGTGGTGCTGGCCAGTTTCGTGATGATCCTGTGGATGATCTCGCCGCCCAAGTCCAGGGTTGATAACCGTCCGGTGCAGGTGGGGCACTTTGTGCCCATGAGCCGGGACAACAGCGAAAGCCAGTCCCGTAGCCGGTTGAAAGCCCCCGAACCGCCACCGGCCGAGGTCCGGCCGCCAACGCCTCAAACGCCTCAGCCACCGCAACACATGCAGGTAACGCCTACGGTCAAGCTCGATGTCAGCCTGCCCAACCTGCCGTCGTCACTGAGCATCCAGGCCGCGGCCATGCCCAGCCTGGCCGGTATTACTGCGGCCAAAGCGGCTCCGGCTGCTTCGGCGCCGCCGGCTTCCGCCAGTGCCAGCGCCGGCTCGCCCGGGCCGACCGGTGTTGATTCCGAGGTGGTACCGCTGAACGAAGTGTTGCCTGAATACCCGCAGGCGGCGCTGCAACGCAATATTGAAGGCCATGTCAAACTGGCCTTTACCATCACGCCACAGGGGCGGGTGACCAATATTCGGGTGGTCGAATCTTCGCCGCCCAATGTATTTGACCGTTCTGCCCGACAGGCAGCCGCCCGCTGGCGCTTTGCGCCCCGCACCGAAGCCGGGCTGGCGGTAGAGCGCGAAGCGGTGAAAACCCTTGAGTTCCGTCTGACCCAGAAGCGGAGGTAGCCATGAAACGCTGGCTGATTTTATGTGCGGCGCTGTACTGCGGCCTGTCACAGGCGCAAACGGTGGAGCCGGCGGTGCTGCAGGCGCTGCAACAGGCACAGGCTGCCCAGGCCAAGGGCGATGCGGCCCGTGGCTTACAGATTCTGGATGCGCTTAAACCTGAAAAGGACAGCTTTGCCGAAGCACTGGTGCTGCGTAACCGGGCTTATCTGGCCTGGCAGGCGGGCCAGCCGAAAAAAGCGGCCGAGCTGTTGCAGCAGGCTCTGCGCAGCAGCCAGTTGTCGAAGGAAGAACGTCTGGAGGACGGCCTTAACCTGGGCAAGCTGTACATGCAGCTCAAACAACCGGTCCAGGCGCTGGCCGCCCTCAAGGGACAGCCGCAAACTTCCGAAGTGTTGCAGCTGAGCATCCAAGCTTGGCAAATGCAGGGACGTTACGATCAGGCGCTGCCGCTGGCCGAGCGCTATCTGGCTGGCCAGTCTCATATCGAGCCGCAATGGCTGCAGTTTATGGTGGCGGCCCATGCCAACCTGAAGCAGTACGGTAAAGCGGCGCAGTGGCAGCAGCGCATTTTGCGCAATCAGCCGGACGACTTTGCCCACTGGAAACAGCTGGCCGGCCTGCAGCAGGCGGCAGGGCAGTCGGCACAGGCTTTTGCCACCCTGCGTACGGCTTATCGCAAGGGGCTAGCCATGAATACCCAGGATCTGGAGCAAATGCTGTCTTTGGCGGTGGCCGCTGATCAGCCCTGGCAGGCGGCCCGTCTGTTGTCACAACTGATCGAGCAGGGCCGGCTGGGTAATGATGCCCGGCGACAAGAAACACTGGCCCGCCTGTATTGGCAGGCCCGTGACCGCAAATCGGCCATTCGCTTGTACAACCAGCTGGCGGGGCAGGGCAACAAGGCCGAGCACTGGATGATTCTGGCCCAGCTGGCGATGCAGGAACGTGACTGGGAACTGGGTTCCCGTGCCCTTGATTCGGCAGCAACAGCCGGCGCATCACGCAAGCAGATACAGTCCTGGCGTGACTGGCTGGAAAGCAGCAAGGAAGCCGAGCGCATATCACGCGAAGGCTTGACGGCCAGTCGCTAACCCGTCCGGGGCCGCCTTGATGGCGGCCTGTGTGTTTTTATGCTTCCGGTTGCCGCAGGGGCGGGTTGGAACACCCGGCTAATCGGCAAGCCAGCCCTGGCTGGCAAAAATGGCCTTGCCCTCATCCGACAGCAAAAACTCGACAAAGTCTGCTGCTGCCTGCCTGGTTTCACCCTGGCGGGTAGCCACTATGCTGGTGCTGCGCCAAATACGATATTCCGGCTCCATGACCACCAGGTCGGCCAGTTGCGGGTTGGCAACCTGCCAGATATCCCAGATCAGCCAGGCATCCAGCGCAGGATCGGTTTCCCACTGCTGTTTGGCAATGCCGCTATTGCCGGCTCCGGGCAGCACCAGTTTGCTGCGCAGCGCACGCACATCGGCGATACGCCCGGCCCGGCCTGCAACATCCTCCCAAAGGCCGGTTTGACCAGCGCCGGCTACCACCAATACTTTAACGTCTTTGGTTAGCAGGTCCTTGAAGCCGCTAATGCCTTTGGGATTGCCCGGGCGCACCAGAATGGCCGAAGACCTCAGGTACAGCGGCATGGCCCGGTTAATATCAATCGGGTCCTCAAACAGGTGGGCAAAGTCATTCATCATGTGTTCGGAGCCACTGTAAATCAGGTCGGCATTCTGGCTGGCCTGGTCTTTCCAGTCAGCGGTAGGGCCGGCCGTCACCTGCACTTCAATACCGGTTTTTGCACTAAAGGCGGCCGCCGCCTGCTTCATGGCCGGAGCCGGGCCACCCGGGCCATAGACATTCAGATCGGCTGCCAGTGTATGGCTGGCCAGCGACAGGCCGAGCGTCAGGGCGCCGAGAAGATTTTTAGTGTGCATGGCTTATCCTCGAAAAGTTGGCAGGCTGAACATAACCCTTTTCAGTCAGGATGCTCCACGCCTGTGCGCATTGAAGTTTCAGATCGTTATACAGGCCAATAAAAAAACCCCGGCCAGGGCCGGGGTTTTCAAGGTCACTCAGAACCGTTGTACAACTTAGACGTTGTCGAACTGGTTCATGGTGTTGTCTTCACCGCTGGCTTTCAGAGCCGCGTCGCCGGAGAAGTATTCCTTGTGGTTGTCACCGATGTCGGAGCCAGCCATGTTCTGGTGACGTACGCAAGCGATACCTTCGCGGATCTCTTTGCGCTGTACGCCAGCAACGTAAGCCAGCATGCCTTGCTCGCCGAAGTAGCCTTTTGCCAGGTTGTCGGTAGACAGGGCGGCAGTGTGGTAGGTCGGCAGGGTGATCAGGTGGTGGAAGATACCGGCTTCGCGAGAGGCATCCTTCTGGAAGCTCTGGATGCGGGCGTCGGCTTCGTCACACAGCTCGGTACCGTCGTAGTCGGCGCTCATCAGGCGGGCGCGGTCGTACTTGGATACGTCTTTGCCGGCTGCTGCCCAGTCGTCGAACACTTGCTGACGGAAGTTCAGGGTCCAGTTGAAGCTTGGGCTGTTGTTGTACACCAGCTTGGCATTTGGAACTTCTTTGCGAATGGCGTTAACCATTTCAGCAATCTGGCCGCTGGCCAGACGGGCAGGCTTCAGCAGTTTGCCGTTGGCCTTGATGACCACGTCACCGTTTTTGATGTCGTCGGCGCTGTTGATGTACTCGCCAGCCAGGAAGCTGTTGTACTGGTCGCCCAGGTCACCTGGCTCGTTGGTTACAGCGATCTGCTTGGTCAGGCCGGCACCCAGGGAGTCGGTACGGGCAACGATGATGCCGTTGTCCACGCCCAGTTCCAGGAAGGCATAACGCAGAGCGTTGATTTTGGCCAGGAAGTCAGCGTGAGGAACGGTTACTTTACCGTCCTGGTGACCACATTGCTTCTCGTCGGAAACCTGGTTTTCGATCTGCAGGGCACAGGCACCGGCCTCGATCATTTGCTTGGCCATCAGGTAGGTGGCTTCTTCGTTACCGAAACCGGCGTCGATGTCGGCAATGATGGGCACAACGTGGGTTTCAAAGTTTTCGATCTGATCCAGCAGCTTGGCTTCTTCGGCTTTATCGCCAGCCTTGCGGGCTTTGTCCAGAGCGGTGAACAGCAGGTCCAGCTCGCGGGTATCAGCCTGGCGCAGGAAGGTGTACAGCTCTTCGATCAGGTGGGCAACGGAGTTCTTTTCGTGCATGGACTGGTCAGGCAGCGGACCGAACTCGGAGCGCAGGGCAGCAACCATCCAGCCGGACAGGTACAGGTAGCGCTTGTTGGTGGTTTTCAGGTGCTTTTTGATGGCGATCAGCTTTTGCTGACCGATGAAACCGTGCCAGCAACCCAGGGACTGGGTGTACTTGGACGGGTCGGCGTCATATTCGGCCATGTCCTTGCGCATGATGTCTGCGGTGTACTTGGCAATGTCCAGGCCAGTTTTGAAACGGTTCTGGAAGCGCATACGGGCAGCAAATTCAGGGTTGATTGCGCTCCAGCTGCTGCCGGCTTTTTCGGTTACGGCGGCAATGGCCTTGATTTCGTTCTGATATGACATGGTCAATCCTTCATGGAGAATGGTGAGTTGAGCCGTGGCTCACACAACGTGCCATCGGCAAATAAATATTGAGTGCCTGCTGCAGCTTTGCGGTGCATGGCCGGCAACTGGTGTTCCGGAGAGGATGCTAAATCCTGTGACAGCATCTTTTGAATGCCGGCTTCCGGAACAGGAGGTGCCCGTAGTTGTGCGAGCGGGGCGTATGATGCGCTTTCGGATGTGCTTCGTCAAATAGTTTGTAGTGAATTTTGGCGTCCACTACAAAAACTGCCGCCAGATGGCGGCAGTTTCTAATCCATAACTTCTACTTTTATGCGTAAACCATTGTTTCTGTTTGAGTAGGTGGTGCTGTTTTCAGTCAGTCCCGAGGTTCTGTCCTGGCTGTCCTGCAGCAGTTGACCCACCTCGATCCAGCTGCCCAGTGGGCCACTGACCCGGGTTGAGACCGACGAGGTGTTGATGATGCGGGCGTCCCGGGGTGACAGCTGGTCGTTGCTGACGTCGAGTTCAAGCACTACCTGGTTGCCCTGGACACGGGCCACTACATAGAAACCCTGGTCCAGTTCGCGCTGTTCGCTATACAGCTGCGGCCGGCCATGACGGTCGTGGCCCAGTTGCTGACGGCTGATCTGTTGTCCGGTACTGATGCGGGCGGCCTGGCCTTCCAGGGTCTGGATGCTGCGCTGGCCCTGGTCACTGCCGCTACTGCTGTAACGGCGGATGCTGACCTGGTTGCCGTGCTGTCCCTGCTCACCCAGCACGATGTCGCCCTGTCGGGTACGGATGCGGCCACGGGCGTCCAGTTGCTGGCCGCTGCTGATGTGCTGGCTAGTGTCGTCCAGGGTAATCAGCAACCGGCGCATGGGGGTGTCCAGCTGTTGCAGCAAGCTTTCCAGTTCTTTTAGTCGCCGGTTGCTGGCTTGCACGATCAGTTGCTGTCCCTGGCCGGCAACCCGTTCGTCACTGGCCAGCAGGGGAGCAAGCAGCGCCGCCATGTCGCTGGCGGTGCGATGTTGCAGCTGGATGACCTGCATGGCGGCAGCTGCCGGGCCGGATAACACCAGCAGTGCCACAAAAAGGGCAAGGGTATGGGACAGAAACAGGTTCATAGCAACATCCTGCGCAGGTTGATATCGGGACGGGCCACGGCCCACATGTGGTCAAAATACTCCAGATGACGCCGGCTGGCGACCGGGTCCTCGCAGTGCAAAACGCCTTCGTAACGCTCCGGGTCATGCCGGAACAGCAGCTGGTCCCGGTCGCAACCCAGCCAGCAGCCAGGATAATGCTGGTGAGCATGATCGACCAGCCGCAGCTCGCAGCGGCTGGACAGCCGATCAAGCAGGGGCAGCATCAGGTGGCCTTCTTGCAACAGACGGCTATTGTCATGCAGGAGAATGCGCAGCCGGTTGCGGGGATGCCTGAGCAAAAACGCTTTACAGGCTTCGGTAGCGGCCCGCTGGCTATAGAGCCAGGGCTCAAAATCGGTGGAATAAATACAGAGTTCGCGGCGGGTAGCGGCAATCAACTGCGGCACTTTTTCGGCCAGGGCGGCGGGACCGGTCACCCGGATGTTAAGCGGAGTATTTGAAGCGGACCGCAGCGGTTGCGGGTTATGAATGGCAAAACGGCCCGGTGATACAAACTCCAGGGGCTGATCCTGGGGATTGCTGTTTCGGGCCGCTTTGGATGCCGGTGTCATGGGCTGATACGACGCATCTCGATATGGGGGATGCCGGCTTCAATGAACTCGTCGCTGATCACTTCAAAGCCCAGCCGCTCGTAAAAGCGGGCAGCATGCACCTGAGCGGTCAGGGTCTGTTCACGCAGTCCCCGGTTCTCGGCTTCCGCAATGGCGGCTTTCAACAGCTTCTCGCCAATGCCAAGCCCGCGCCACTCCCTGAGTACCGCCACCCGGCCGATACTGCCGTCGGGCAGCAGACGGGCGGTGCCGACCGAAAAATCATCTTCTTGCGCCAGAAAATGAATGGCTTGCGAGTCCAGGCTGTCCCACTCCTGC
>CAZMLX010000065.1:9395-11475 GCA_964567275.1 uncultured Thiopseudomonas sp.
GAACACCCTGTTCCTGGACAAAAACCCGTTCGCGGATGCGACGCAGGTCATTGTTGTCGGTGTTCCAGTCGGTCATGCGTACCTGTATTTCACTCATTCATACACTCCAGACTACCCTGGCGAACCAGTTCGCAGAGCAGGGTAACGGCTTCGTTGTCGGACAACCAGGGTTCAAGATTATCGATATTCAAGACATCAATACTACAAAATAGTTGTATCAATGCGACCAAATGAGCAGAAAACGGCCGGCTTTTACCGCAGGAAAACAACAGGACGGCGGCTTGTCCGTCAAGCTGCAGATGGCTCCAGGCCAGTCGTGCCGAGGGGTGGCGGACCAGCAGGCCGTCATTTTGCAAAAACTCGACGAGCGAGGTTTCGTCCAGCTCATGACCTTGCAGAAACTCGGGGTAACGGGGCTCGGTCATGTGCTGGCCAAACCAGCTCAGCAGCAGATTGTCGTCATCCAGCTGCTCACGCAGCAGGCTGCGCAAACGGGCAATGTCGTCGCTGCGAATTTCGTTGGGATCGGCTGACAGGCTGCGACCGGCATCGGAATAGCGATCTTCGCTGCTCAGAAAGCTGGTGACAAAGTCGGTGTAGTGGGTAATCACTTCGGCGGTGGACGGCGCCCTGAAACCGATCGACCAGGTCATACAGTTGTCCAGTGCGGTGCCCCAGTGCGCCAGCCGGGGTGGCAGGTAAAGCATGTCGCCGGGCTCCAGCACCCAGCTGTCGCTGGTATCAAAGCCGTCAAGAATGCGCAGGTCGGGGTGGGGCAGCAACGGGCTGTTGCTGTCGCACAGCTGGCCGACCTTCCACTCGCGGCGACCTTCGGCTTGCAGCAGGAACACATCGTAATTATCAAAATGCGGGCCGACACCGCCGCCCTGTACCGCATAACTGATCATCAGGTCATCAATACGCCAGCGCGGTAAAAACTCGAAGTCTTTCAGGTAATCAGCTACGTCCGGCACAAACTGGTCAACCGCCTGTACCAGCAGGGTCCAGTGGCTTTCCGGCAGTTCGGCATAGGTCTGTTCGGTGAATGGGCCGTGACGCAACTCCCAGGGCTCGTCGCCGTGCTCCAGAATAATGCGGGATTCCACCTCGCTTTCCAGCGACAACCCGGCCAGCTCGTCGCCGTCAACCGGGCTGACAAAATCAGGAATCGCCTGGCGAATCAACAGGGGCTTTTTTTGCCAATAATCACGCAGAAATTCCTCTGCCGTGATATTGCCGAGAATGGGGATGTTCATGATGGGTATTCGTGATGTTTGATCGAATTCGATGATTGTGACCTATGGGGCAGAAGCGCTGTGCTTAAAAGGTTTGGCCGGCTACTGATCATTGTAGAGGATCGCACCGGTCATTCTGTGCGAAGTCGCAGAATCCATGGCTGCCATACAACTGGGCCCTGCGACTGCGCGCGGGGTGACGTTATAAGCTCTGCAGGTGCGAATGTATCCGCACCGCTTTGCACAAGACGGCGATATTTTTTGTTCGAATAAATTCGAACCTACAGTGGTTTAACGGTAGTGAGCCTCGACACAGCGACAGCAGCCCGGCAAAGCCGGGCCACAATCCCTCAAAGCACGCGGTGTATCAGTTTTGGGCAGGACCGGAGCAAAGCCTCAGCACTCGTGCCGAAGCTTGCTTCGGTGCGGGTGCGTAGATTTGCGTAGCGTTCTGCCCAAAACTGCACTAACCGCAAGGCAAAAAAATCAAACGCGTTTGGCCTGCTCCACCGCATTACCAATATAGTTGGCCGGTGTCAGCTTGCGCAGCTCGGCCCTGGCTTCTTCTGGCATTTCCAGGGTGTCGATAAACTCTTTTAACGCCTCGGCGCTGATGCCCTTGCCACGGGTCAGATCCTTGAGTTTTTCATAGGGGTTTTCGATGCCGTAGCGGCGCATCACGGTCTGTACCGGCTCGGCCAGCACTTCCCAGCAGTTGTCCAGATCGGCAGCCAGCGGCGCAGCGTTGACTTCCAGTTTACCGATGCCTTTCAGACTGGCTTCGTAGGCGATTACGCTATGGGCAAAGCCCACGCCCAGGTTGCGCAGCACGGTGGAATCGGTCA
>CAZMLX010000066.1:0-11410 GCA_964567275.1 uncultured Thiopseudomonas sp.
ACCCCAAGATTGCTTATGCCGCCTGATATGGCCTATTTAATTGCCGAGGTAATATAAGCCAATAAAAAATGAAATTCTTCAATTTAAAACCCGGCCTAACCCTTGGGGATGGCGCACGATTATTAACGATTGAAAAAATCACCAGCGAGTTGATTTATCTTCGAGGCTCCCAGGAAAACAATCCGCTACGATTCATTCCAACCGTTATTATTAAAGAATTGATTGAGGCTCTTAAAAGCCACAAAATAACTATCCAAGATATTAACCGGCGTTATCGTACTGACGCAGGGCTACCGCACTTATTTGACGAGTTAAATCTCAATTATGATAAGTATATTTTAGGCTATGACGCACCCATTCAAAAGTTGTGCGAGTACATCTTAGAAAACCCTGCTCACACACCCGCTTTATTTGAGATAAAACCCACCACCAGCGCATCGACCCTACCTAAGCCTTTCCTGCTGCTTGCTGGAATATCGGGTACGGGTAAATCCCGCTTTGTGCGTAAACAGGCTGAAATCCATCAACAGTCTGATAATTTCTGTCTGGTGGCGGTGCGTCCCGACTGGCACGAACCTAGCGACCTATTGGGATACGTGTCACGGCTGTCCGGACAGCCAAACTATGTAGCAACAGACGTACTGAGTTTTATGGTGACCGCCTGGAAGGCACTCAATAACGCCGGTATGGTGTTTGAAGGCAAGAACGGGCGTACCCGGTTACAAGGCGATTGCGACCAGCTAAACACTATCGCTCCCTACTGGCTATGCCTGGATGAAATGAATCTGGCACCTGTGGAGCAATATTTTGCCGACTATCTGGCATTGCTTGAGACCCGTGAATGGCACTGGGACGGCGATTCTTTTAGCTACGACTGTGACGCTCTACTCAAGCCTTCCACGCTGCAAACGCTCAACGCCGACCAGCAAGCAGCGCTGGCCTGTGAGCTTGGGCTGGAAATCGCCGAAGAAACTGACGCCGACTACAGACTCTGGCAACACTTTCTCGACTATGGCATTGCCATCCCTCCCAACCTGATTGTGGCGGGCACGGTCAACATGGATGAGACCACACATGGCTTTTCCCGCAAGGTGATTGACCGGGCCATGAGTTTTGATTTTGGCGAGTTCTTTCCCAACGACTTCGACGACTACTTTGCCGGCGCCATCAGCCCTGTACCGCTGACCTTTCCTCGCCACTCCAGTGGCGCGCAGGCCATGAAAGAACTTGATGCCCGGCCCAGCGTCGAGTTTCTTAAAGCCGTTAATAACGTGCTGAAAGGCTCACCCTTTGAACTGGCGTACCGTGCACTTAACGAACTGCTGCTGGCCGTGCACTGCCAGGGCACCCCCAGCTCCGGCGCAGAACTGCAAGCCGTGTGGGATGATTTCCTGATGCAGAAGGTTCTGCCTCGAATCGAAGGCGATGCCGACAAATTGCAGAGTAATGGCGAGCACAACCTGCTGACCCGGCTACAGGAGGTATTAGCCCTGCAACTGGCTGACATCTGGACTGACGATAAAAGCCGTATCGATTTTTATCGCCTTGAAAACGATCAGCCCACACACACCGCCTGTCGTGCCAAGCGCAAGCTGGAGTGGATGCTGGATCGGCTCAATAGCGCCGGTTTTACCAGTTTCTGGCCGTAGCCATCCAATCGCCAGGAAGCTGACAGATGCCCGAGCTGTTGCAGGTTATTACGGAAGACTTCGAGCTAACGGTCTGGAGCAGGGATATTTCTGCCCGCCAGCAAGCCTATGCCCATACGTTAACCAACCACGCCCGGCCCGCTCAGCCGGCCGGCATTCGGTTGTCGTCTACGCCCTTGGCGGTGCGTATTCAGGGCCTGCCTCTCGAAAACCCATCGATAACCGCAGTGGCATTGACCCAGCCCCTATTTTTTGAAAACACCGAATACCAGTTTGAATGGATTTTCCATGAAGGCGTGACCCACGCCGAACTGACCCACCGCAGCCAGTTATTCAATGACAGTTTTCGCTTTGCGCCAGCTCGGGACTTGATGCCGTCACGGCTGACCGGCAACGTACACACCGGCAACGATGTTGGCTGGCTGCGACTGCCGCTGAACTATACCCGCCACGGCAAAAGGCTTCAGCATGCACTGGCAATCGAGGTGTTGCCGACCAAGATGCTGCTACAACATGACCTGCCGGCCATGTATGAGGTCATCGACCAGCATTTTCCGCTGTGGCGCTTCAGTCTGGTTGAAAAAACCAGCCAGGATGCCGCCAGCAACCGTCAACGTGGCAACTTCCCGCTGTTATGGCTGGCCCAGTTTGCCCGTCTGCGTGAACAGTTCGAGCAGGGGTTAAAGGTTATTCAGCAGGCGCCGCACAGTCGCTTGCAAACACAGATCCGCTACAGCCGGGCCGATCGTATTAAAGGCCGGATGGCACACCGGCCCGGTGAGCGAATACGGGAAGACCTGGTCAGCCAGCGCACGGATCGTCGATACCCTGTTGAGAAAAAGCAGCTGAGCATCGACACCCCGGAAAATCGTTTTATCAAAATGGTGGTCAGCAAAAGCCGCCAGCAACTGGCCGGGCTTGAACAGCGGCTACGCCTGGGTAATCAGGTGCCCGACCGCCAGCGGCTGTCAGACGCTTTTCTGCAAGAGCTGAACCATTGGCAAAAGCCGATGCAGACAATGCTCGACCGCAGTTTTTTGCAAGACGTGGGTGACTACACCGGCCTTAATGGTGAGTCACTGGTATTGCAGCAAAAGACGGGGTACAGCCGTGTTTACCGTATTTGGCAGGAACTGAAGTTTTATCTGGATGTACTGGCCGGCCAGGCCGACGTATCCATGAAGTCGGTGGCGGAGATTTACGAAGTTTGGTGTTTTCTGCGTATCCGCCAAATGCTGCTCAGCGATCTGGGGTTTGAGGAGGTGGCGGTTAACAGATCGGGACTGGAACTCAACGAATTTTTTGAATACCGGCTGCGTGACGGCCTTGCCGGAGCCTTTCGTTTCAGGCGCAAGGACGGTGTAACCGCTTCTCTTGCCCACGAGCCAAGATTTACCCGCCAAGGCATGTCGATTCGTTCCTATCTGGTTACCCAAAAGCCGGACATTGTGCTGGAGGTCACTCTGCCTGCCACAACAGACGGTAAACAACGGCGTTTTATCTGGCTGTTCGATGCCAAATACCGCATCAAGACCGAGCCTAATCCCTACGATGATGACGATATCGACAGCACCGATTTTGTACCGGACGATGCCATCAACCAGATGCACCGCTACCGTGATGCACTCATCGCCCTGCATGACTCATCGGCCGACAATCAACGCAAAAGCCGTCCGGTATTTGGTGCCTTCGCACTTTATCCCGGCTACTTTGCACACGACCGGTCAGCCCCGGCGAACAACCCTTATGCTGACGCCATCCGGGAAATCGGTATTGGCGCCTTTCCCCTATTGCCAGCTGCGCCCACGGACAGTTGGCTGCTGGATTATCTGCGCAGCCAGATCGGTGATGGCTACAGCCAGGCCCATGATGTAGCCGATGCCCTGTTTGTACAGGATGCTGCCCGTATTCCGGTGCACGGCATGAAACAGGTGCTTTACCCGGACCTGTGCATGACCATCGCCCTGGGCGGTGCCAGTGGTCGTAACCGGGACTACTTTGAACGTTTCGAGCAAGGAACGGCAGCCTGGTACCACATGCCGCAATCTACCTTTGTTGGTAAATACGAACAGCATGTAGTGGAAGAAATCCGTTATCTGGCGCTGGCACGTACCGCACCAGGCGACAGCAGTAGCAAGCAGATTGACCGGATCTGGCCGGTGCTGGGCGTGCGCCTGGGACCCCGCCATGCCATTACCGAAGCCATGGCCGGCAAGGCTTCAAACTCGGAAACGCTCTATTATTTGTTCAAGCTGGGGCGGCCGTTGGCCCTGCATCGCCCGGTGTTGAAGGTGCCACACCGGATTCTGGATTCAATGAAGCTCACCACCCTCAAACTCCTGGAACAGCAGAGCCTGTTCAGCCAGCTGGCTGCGGTGTACCCCCGTAGCCTCAACCCCTCCTAATCCGGCTCAACCCGTCAAAACGGAAAATTATCGTCTTCGCCGGAGCCCAGGTCCTGGTTGTAGTTGTCCCACTCGGCCGGTGCTTGCTGGCTGTCGCCGCCGGACAGTTTGTCGATACGCCAGGCGGTGAGGCTGACAAAGCATTTTTCCGGTTTGCCCGGTGCGTTCCACAACCGGCCGCCCAGATTGAAGCCAACCTTGACCGCTTCGCCCTGGCGGTAACCGTCGAGCAGGCTGCACTTGTCTTTGGTGAACTCAAAGGCAACGTAGTTGGGGTAGCTGGGATTCTCACCTTCGCCGGTCAGTTTCACGACAAACTCGCGTTTGGTAAAACCGTTTTGACCGTAGCTGCGGGTTTCGTCAATGCTGTGAATTTCGCCCTGTATTTCGAAACTTGCCATGTTTGATCCTGTCAGTATTAAGCCTGTTTGCGTTGCCGTGGTGTGGCAACGCCCGCAAAGGGGCAAACCATAACATACTCGCAGCCCGGCAGCTGCCGGGCTGGCAGCATCAGTGTGACATCCGTGTTGACACCCGCATAATCACCAGCGCCAATCCCATGCCCAGCAGCGAGGCCGTACCGGTCAGTGCCCAGGTCCAGTGCCAGCCGCCAACCAGCCCGGCCAGAAAGGCAACCACTGGCGGCCCGGCAAAGGAACCAAACGACGACCACTGCTGCATCCAGCCAATGGTGGTGGATACCGTATGTTCGTTGGGTGCCAGTTGCACCGCCAGCGCAAACAGCGAGCCGGGTATCAGCCCGCCCAGGGCAGAAAAGGCCAGCACTGCGGCAAAGCGAACCGCCGGCAGCGCTTCGGTCAGGCTGCCAAAGGCAATAAAGGTACAGACTGCGGTAGATACAAAACCGGCCAGCACCAGCCGGTGAGCGGCAATGCCGCGGTGCATCAGCAAGCCGGCTCCGATATTGCCCACCAGATTGCTGGCTGCCACCATGGCGGTCAGGGTGCCTACCATTGCCAGCGACAGGCCATTCTGGTGATAAATGGACGGTAAAAAGCCCACTACCGACATCCACTGGCAGGTGTAAAGCGAAAAGCTGACGGCCACCAGCCAGGGGCCGGGCGCTGTCAGGGTCTGGCGTAAACGCAGATGCCAGGGCTCTGCCGGGCTTTGACTGCCGGCAGTACGCTGTTGCTCTGCCGGTACCTGCCACAGCACGCCGGCCAGCACCAGGGCAGTCCATAACGCCAGCCCCCACCAGAACCCGGACCAGCCAAACAGGCCCATCAGCACCGGGCCAATCAGCAGGGCCAGCGCAATACCCAGCCCCATATAACAGCTCCACAGGCCCAGGGTACGGTTCAGTTGCTCAGGCCGCACCAACTGACGCATCAATCCCGGCACCGGCAATACGGTGAGCAAAAAACCCAGCCCCTCAACGCCCCGGAACACCAGCAGCACCGCTGCCGAGCGGGCCATACCGCCAAACAGGCTGGCAACGACCAGCAGTACCAGACCGAGCATGAGGCTGCGGCGCAAGCCCCAGCGGTCGGCGGTCAGCCCGATCGGCAGGCCCAGCAACACGCCGGCCAGCTGTACCAGCGACACCAGAAAGCCGGATTGCACCAGTGACATGGACAGGCTGTCCTGCAACACCGGCAAGGCGGCGGGCAGTTTGCCAATATGCAGGGCAGCGGTAACGCCGGCCATCAAGATCCAGACGGCAGGCGGCAGGCGAAAGCCTTTGGAGGGATGTTTACAAACCATTTAGGAAACTTATTGTTAGCTGTAATGGTTTGATCCTACACAGCTGTCCCGGAGCTGTCATCCGGTTATTGATGGCCTGATGCTGCCGTAGGCCTGGCCACCACCCAGCGAGCCGGACAGACGCAGTCCGAATGTGTTAGCTTGACCTCGGCTTAATTGATGTATTTAATATACGCCTTTATCCAAACCCCCAAAGGCCACTTTAAAATGCTTAGCACCCAGGTACGCGAAACCGTCAAAGCCACAGCTCCCGTTCTGGAGCAACATGGCGTTGACCTGACCACCCACTTTTACGCCCGCATGTTCGAGCACAACCCCGAGCTGCGTGAAATCTTTAACCAGGGCCACCAGCGCAGCGGCAGTCAGCAGCATGCGCTGGCCATGGCAGTTGCGGCCTATGCCCGCCACATTGACGACCCGTCAGTGCTGGGCCCGGTGCTGGAGCGTATTGCCCACAAGCATGTCAGCCTGGGCATCCGCCCGGAACATTACGGTATTGTCGGCCGCCACTTGCTGGCATCCATCTGTGAAGTGCTGGGCATTGCCGAAACCGACGCCATTATCGACGCCTGGCGCCAGGCTTATGGCCAACTGGCCGACACCCTGATTGCCATCGAAAACCAGATGTACCTGGAAGCCTCGGCCCAGCCCGGCGGCTGGACCGGCTGGCGTACCTTCAAGGTGGTCAACAAGCAGCCGGAAAGCGATGAAATCACCTCTTTTATCCTGGAGCCGGCCGATGGCGGTCTGGTGCCGATGTTCCGTCCCGGCCAATATGTGTCGGTGCGTACTGTGATTCCCGGACTGGGCTATCGTCAGCCCCGCCAGTACAGCCTGTCTGACGCACCCGGCAAGCGCCACCTGCGCATCAGCGTCAAGCGCGAGGATGCCATTGCCGACCAGCCGGACGGCATGGTGTCGACCCATCTGCACGGCGCCATTGAGGCCGGCGACCTGCTCGAGGTACCCCCCCCGGCCGGCGAATTTTTTCTGCATGAAGAGCATGACAACCCGGTTGTCCTGATCAGTGCCGGAGTTGGTCTGACACCGATGATTTCAATGCTGGAACACCTGCATGCCCGTCAGTCCGACCGCAGCATCCGCTTCTACCATGCAGCCCGCCACTCGGGCGTACAATCGTTCGCTCCCCGTATCCGCGAACTGGTAAGCTCGCTATCTGATGCGGCGTCCTGGATTGTGCACGAGCAGGTTGATGCCGGCTCTGCCAATGCCCTGCATGATGCCCAGGGACGCCTTGACCTAAGTACACTGGAGCTGCCAGCCGGAGCCGACTATTATATTTGCGGCCCACTGGGCTTTATGAACGAACAAATCAGGATGCTGCGCACGCAGGGTGTCGCAGACGAACACATCCACTATGAGGCATTTGGTACCGGCGGCGTTCAGGCTTGAGATAGCCGGGGCCGTCATTCAGAAGGACAAGCGGCCCCATGCAGCTGACACACTTTACCGATCTGGGCCTGCGGGTCCTGATGGATCTGACGGTACTTGAGCCCGGCACCAGCTGCCGGGTTGCCGACATTGCCGCCCGCTTTAACGAGTCGCACAATCACCTGCGCAAGGTGGTGCATTTCATGGCACAACAAGGCTGGCTGCAGACCACCCGCGGCCCCGGTGGCGGAATTTGCCTGAGCGAGCAGACCACCCGCTTGCCGCTGGGCAAGCTGGTGCGCACCCTGGAACGCTGTCCCGAAGTAATCGACTGTGCCGCTACGCCCTGCGCCTTGCGAGGCCGCTGTTCGCTCAAGGTATTGCTGGAAGAGGCCAATGCCGCCTTTTATCGTTCGCTGGACCGTTACACCCTGGCCGATACCCTGGCCGCACCCACCCGGGCACTGATTGCACGCTTGCAGACCGGATCTGCTACGGCGCCAGCCCACCCCTCCGAACCATCGGTGTCCGGCGCTTAAAGCTGTACTTCCACCCGGTTGCGTCCCCGTTCCTTGGCCTGGTACAAAGCTGTGTCCGCCCGGGCGATGGCGGTTTCCGGCATCTTGTCATCGGCCCGCATCACCGTAACGCCCACACTGACCGTGACCGGAATGGGCGCATTTTCCCACAGCGGCGGGTCCTGTTCGATCCCTGTCCGCAGTCGCTCGGCAAAAGCACAAGCCCCGTTGATATCGGCGTCAGCCAACAGCAGTACAAATTCTTCGCCGCCAAAGCGACCGGCACAATCCACTTCTCGCAGGCTATGGCGAATATGCCCGGCCACATGACGCAATACCGCATCACCGGCCATATGGCCGTAGGTATCATTAACCCGTTTAAAACGGTCCAGGTCCAGCATCAGCAAAGCCACCTTCTGGCTGCCCACCCGCTGCAGACGGGCCAGCTCGGCCTGGGCATGTTCCATAAAACTGCGCCGGTTATGCAGGCCGGTCAGGAAGTCGGTAGTGGCCAGCTGTTGCAACCGTGCTTCCTTGTTCTCCAGCTCGGCCACCATCCGGTTGAAGTCCCGGGACAAACGGCCCAGTTCGTCATGATTCGGGTTATGTATGCGCACACCCCGCTCGCCGTCTCCCACTTTGGCAAAGCCCCTGGCCAGCCGCTCCAGCCCGGCAATCAGCCAGCCGGAAGAAAAGCGGGCGAACAGGTAGGCAATCAGACTGCCAATCAAAATATAAATCAGGCTTTGCACGATGCTGATGCGCAGGTTGCGGGCAATGTGCTCCTGGCCGATACCCACCCGGGCCCAGCCAATCAGCTTGGTGCCGGCCATTACCGGTGCGGCGATATCCTCCAGCGCATGGGTGCGGACAATACTCATCACCTGTGGGTGGCTGTTCTCCAGCTTCAGGCTGCTGGCATCGGTGACAAACATGCCTATGTAACCGGGATCACTGTGCGACAAAACCCTCATGTCAGGGCCCAGCACCATCACATAGCGGACACGGGCTTGCACCGCCACCGAGGCCGTCACCTCTTGCAGCCCGGCAACATCATTGGCCATAACCCATGATGCGCTGCTGACTGCCAGCGTACTGGCCAGACTGACTGCATGGTCCTTACCCTGCTGGTGCAAAAAACTGTGCTGACGGTACAGCAGATCAAATACCAGCACACTCATCAGGGCAAGGTGCAACAGGGTGATCCCCAGCGTCAGCCGCTGACGGAAGCTGAGCCGGCCAAGCCAGCGCAATGCCGAAGCAAAAGGCCGGGTACTCATGGTTCCACCGGTCTGACGTGTTGCGAAAACATGCGCAGAAAATTACGTACAATCTCGTAATCTTCGTTGCTGGCCGGCTCAAACTGCTCAAGCGGCAAAGCCGCCAGAATTTTTCTGCCCTGTTCGTCCTGATGCAGGCTGAACAATACATCGCCCACCTGTTGTACCAGTTCCGGCTCCAGGCTCTCCAGGGCAACCCAGGCGTTATTGATCAGCGGCGGTGTGGCCAGCAGCACGTCGAGCTGGTCTGCCTGCTCCGGAAACTCCCGGGAAAACGCCAGCCAGGGGGTCGGCCAGGTCGCACCGGCGCTGGTGTGGCCATGCAGTACATTCATGATGGAAGACTCTTGAGAGCCCACATACAGCGGTTCATAGCTGCCCCACTCCAGCCCTTCCCGGTAAAGCTCAAACTGGGGCTGCATGGTGGCAGCCAGTGCAGTGGATGAGGGAAAACTGATCAACTTCCCCCGCAGTGCCCCGGCCGAATCAATGCCGGAGTCTTTGCGCACCAGCACCAGGCCACGAAATACATCGTCACCGGCCATCTTGCCAAACACCCGGTAGCCCTGCTTCAGTGACTGCAACGTTTGATAGGGGTTGGGCATTGCCACATCCAGGCCGTTGGCGGCCAGCTTGTTCTCGAACTCCTGATAGTTGCGGGATGCTTCCAGCACAAAATGGGCCCCCGGCACCCGCTCGTTGAGCACATCAACAATAGGGCCGTAGCGCTCAAACAAAAGCTCGGGATTATGCAGCGGATGAATACCAACCCGGATTTCCTGGCGCACCCGGGCATTGGCGGCTATTTTGGAATACGTTGGCTGGTAGGTTGTCTCAGGGTCATCATGCAGATCACAGCCTGACAGCACAAACACCGGCACGCACAAAGCCAGCGCCCAAAAATTGCGCCAAAACAGCATAAGTTTGCCAGTCGGTATCGTCATAAAAGCCAGCCCCATCACCATGTGCGACTCCTGGGTACCTTTGTCGGCAAGCATACCATTTTGCCAGTAGATGACTAACGATAAACCTCCCTTATTCACCTCCGGGTTGACTTAGGCCACGTCCCGCTTCCATCGCTCAGCGATAAACACTCCGGTCAAAATAATGCCCACACCCAGCCAGTGGTACAGGCCAATCACCTCGCCCAGCGTCAATGCCGCCAAAAATAGCGTCAGCACCGGCATCAGGTTGAAAAAGATGGATATGCGGCTGGGGCCCATCAGCCGTACACCGGTCATCCAGGACAAGGGGGCAATAATGGAAGCCGCAGCACAGGCATACAGCACCAGCGGCAAGTTATCCAGGTTCAACCCGGTGCGGGGCTGCAGCCAGAACAGGGGCAGTTGCACCACAATGGCTACCAACATTTGCAGGTAAATCATCTGCAACGCCGGAATGGCGACCGGCCAGCGCTTGAGCAAGGTGCTGTACAGGGCATACGAAAACACTGCCAGCACCATCAACCCGTCGCCACGGTTGATACCCTGTTGCAACAACAGGGCAAAGTCGCCGTTGGTAACCACCAGAATCACGCCAATAAAGGCGGTAGCAGCACCCAGCACCGCCGGCCAGCGCATGCGCTGTTTGAGAATCATCAGGGTCAGCACCAGCGACATCGCCGGAATCAGCGCCTGGGTAATGCCGATATTGGAGGCGCTGGTGTATTGGGCGGCAAAGTACATCAGGCTCTGGAACATCGCCATGCCCAGCGTACCCATAATAAAAATCTTGCCCAGATTGGGGCGAATGATTGGCCAGCTGCGCAGCGTCTGGCGCAATACGAAAGGGGTCAGCAGCAGGGCGGCGAACAGCCAGCGATAAAAACCGATTTCGGTAGGTTCAATCAGGTCGGCCGAGATTTTTGTAATAACCGCATTACCGGCCCAGGACATGACCGCCATCAAAGGAAACAGATAGTACATGAGACTTCCTTTTACCCGGAAAAATGACGTGATACCAGCCAGTAATGCGCAGCGGCATGACAGGCCCGGCCAACAGCCGCAGCCTGTCACGACTGCGGAATCAGCGCCCCTGCTTTAACGCAGACTCGCCGCCAATGCCGAAGTGTTGCTTGGGCATTTCACTGAGAATGACACGCACGCTCTGTTGCGGAGCATCCAGAGCCTTCATGATGGCCTGGGTAACTTCGCTGATCAGCGCTTCTTTCTGCTCGTTGGTGCGACCTTCGAGAATGTGGATTTGTGCAATAGGCATGAAAAAGTCCTTGATTAGTGAGTAGATAAACAGGGCCAGCGGGCTCTATGTTGCCAATCCCGCCCAGGCTCTGTAGTTGGCCTGAGAGCGGTTACCGGGTCAAGCCCGGTAACGACGGGCAGGTTTAGCCATTCAGAGTCGGGTCTAATTCGGGGTCAGAGTCAGAACTCAGAGTTCTGACTCTGACAACAATCAACTTACTCGAAGCGGCCGCTGAGGCT
>CAZMLX010000067.1:0-11283 GCA_964567275.1 uncultured Thiopseudomonas sp.
AAGCGCAGTCGCAGAATCCACCGCCCCGTCATTCTGCGCGCAGCGAAGCGCAGTCGCAGAATCTATGGTTTTTGGCTTCGGGGTGGCAGGCCGGGTGAGGCGCTTCGCAAAGCTGCGCTGCCACGACCGCCCGGGGGCGTTCATGGCGCTGAGGCTTTGCTGCGGCCTCGCCCGGCCTGAGGCAACACCTTGCCGTGGTTGGGGGAATGGCCCGGCTGCGCCGGGCTGCTGTCGCGTGTGATTGCCCGGATTGATGGAGTTTTTCAGGGCACCGTCTGTTGGGCTTTTCCAGGCCGTCGTCACCCGACTTGATCGGGTGACCTCTGGCAGCTTCCTAAAAATTTAGCCGATAGCGGCTAGTCAGTGAACGTTTGAAGTCCTTGACCACTACCAGCGAGTCACGCAGCAGCTCCCGCTCAAAGGTGTTCAGCCGTTTGAAATCAATTTCGTTAGGGGTTTCATCCCGGGTCGTACCCGAATCGCTTGCCCGGCCAATCTGTTGCTTCAATCGCAGCTGGATAAAGAAGCCCAGGGCCTCCATCAGGTTCTGGCTGACTTCCCGGTCCAACACCCGCTTTTCCATCAGCAGTTCAAGCCGGCGGAAGGTGTTGGTTTCCAGAATGCGATGTTCCAGTGCCATGGTGCGGATACCGTGCACAATCGGAAAAATACCGGCTTTTTTGATATCCAGCCCACTGCTGGTTTTCAGCTGGCCAAAAAAGGTCAACGGTGTTTCAAAGTCCAGCGCTGCTTTGGAAAAGTAGCTGAAAAACAGGTCATTGTTGTGAATTTCACGGAAAAAGGCGTTGCGCGCCACTTTGAACAGCGCCTGGTTGCCGGCGACCGGCTTGCCGTCCACCGCAATGGCCAGATTCATCAGCGCAGTACCGTCACCGCTGCGGCTCCAGCGCTGCAACTTGGCGGCCCATTCGTCCACCGAGTTTACCCACTCCGGATTGGACACCATGATATTGCCCGGGCACGGCGGGAAACCGAATGACACCAGGGTTTCGCTGAATCGCTGCATGGTTTCGTGCATGCCCGGCCAGTCCAGCCCGTCACGGTACAGCAGGCCATTATCCTGGTCGGTTTTCATGATCTGCTCGCCACGCCCTTCCGAGCCCATCACAATCAGGCACACATGGGGGTGGACCTCAACCGGTACGATCAGGTCAAACAGCTTGGCCAGAATGCGGCTGTTGACCGCCGCCAGCAGCTCCATGGTGAAACGGATGCGCACGCCCGATGACAACAGCGCCTTGATCAGGTCAAACAGCCCGAACGACGCCTCGCGCAGCTCTTCAATGGTTTGTGCCCGCTCCACCCGCAGGCCGATCACGTGGGAGTGGCTGGAAAAGTAACTGAGCACATCGGTCAGTTCGATAATGCCCCGCAGGCTGCCGTCGGCATCCTGCACCACCACCCGTTCGATATGCTGCTGGGTCATGATGATCAGTGCATTGAACAGGTAATCATCCGGACGGATGCTGATCAGCCGGTAACGGGCGATTTCGGCGATGTCGGTGGTCAGCGGCAGATGGTTGATAATCACCGCATCCAGCAGGTCGGTGCCGGTCACCATGCCATAACGGTTGCCTCTGCGGGCCAGCAGGCAGTCGGCTTTTTCCTCGCGCATCAGCCGGGTGGCCTGCTCGATACTGGTGCCTTCGGCCACGATCAGCGGGTCACGCAGCAGGTTGTCCTCGATCCGCGCCAGCATGAACTCGGCCATGTCCTGGGTTTGCGCATGCTGGTCGACAATCTCCCGCTTGGCGCTCAGGCTCTGCTGAAAATACTCGGCAAACTGCGGGTTGCCGTTCATCAGGTCAAACAGGGTTTGCACCGGAATCAAATGGGCACTACCCGGCTCCACGGCGGCAAAACGGTGAATCGCCTGGCCATTGAAAATGGACCAGCCGCCAAAGTACTCGCCTGCGTCGTAATACATGAAGACGCTGCTACCCAATGCGTCATCCCGGTGGTCACTTTCGGCAATGCGACCGCTACCAATGACAAACACCCCGCGCGGTGCATCGCCCGCCTCAATCAGGATATCGCCCGCAGCGAACTCGAAAAAGCTGACGGTTTGTTGCAACCGGTCCTGTTCTTCTTCGGTCAGCAGGCTGAATGGAACATGTTTGAAATTAAAGCTGCCTGACATAGTGTTGTTTTCCTTGTATACCGGCCCCGCTCGATGGCTTTCAAGGATAGACAATCAGGCAGCCTTGCGCATCATGCTTTTTGCCTATACCGGCTGCAATCCCAGCGGCAGCTCTCCATGCGGCAGCTGGCGGGCAATATCCTGCAGGGCGCTCTGTATCATTTCTTCCACCACCGGGTGATAAAAGGGTACGGCCAGCAACTGGTGCACCGTCATGCCCTGCTCCAGCGCCACCGCCAGTAGCTGGGCAACGTGCTCACCACGGGGGCCAACCATGGCAGCGCCCAACAGGCGGCCGTCACTGCGGTCGGCATAGAGCCGCAACACACCGGTTTCATCACTCAACAAACGACTGCGGCCATTGCCACGCGTATCCGCCCGGCCTATCAGCGTACGTTCGGCATCCAGCGCATCCAGCCGTTCGCCCACCGCCACGATGTCCGGCTGGGTAAAGGCGATGCCCAGCGGCACCTTGCGCCTGAACTGCTGTTGCTGGCCACGGGCAGCGTTATAACCGGCCATGGCGCCTTCGTCAGCGGCCTCGTGCATCAGGGTGCGCTGGCCATTGGCATCGCCGGCAATAAACACCGGGTGGCCCACCAGCTGCATGCTGCCCGGGTCGTACACCGGCAGGCCGCGCGCATCCAGCTCAAAACCAGCTTCGGCCAGTCCGAGCCCGTCAACATTGGGCCGTCGCCCCAGCGCCACCAACAGCTTGTCGACCGCAATATCGCCCCGGGCAGTTTTCATCACCACGCCCTGCCCGGCCGCTTCCAGCTCGGCGGCAGCGCCCAGGTGAATATCGATTTCCTTGCCAAAAATTTCCAGCGCTGCCGCCGCCACGTCCGGGTCGGCTATGCCGGCAATGGTCTGGGCCAGATCGGCCGCCACCACCTCGACACCCAGCCGTGACAACGCCAGCCCCATTTCCAGCCCGATGGCACCCAGCCCCAGCACGCCCAGCCGCTGCGGCAGGTGCGGCTGTTCAAACAGCTCGTCGGTAGTGATGCAGTGCCCGGCAAAGGGCTGCAAAAAACCCGGCACCACCGGCCTTGAGCCGGTGGCAATAACAACGGCAGCCGCCCGGACCTGCTGCACGCCCTGCGCAGTGTCCACCGCCAACAACCCCGGTTCGACAAAACGGGCACGGCCCATCAGCAAGTGCTCGCCGCCCGCCCTGAGCGCACTGTTGGTACCGCCCCTGGCATAGCCGTCACGCAGGGTTCGCACCTGTTGCCAGGCCCGGTCGCGGTCAATCGACAACTGCTCCGTACCCTGAATGCCGTAGGCCGAATTCTCTACACGCATCCGCCACAGTTCTGCCGCATGCAGGGCCACCTTCGACGGCATGCAGCCCACCCGGGCACAGGTGGTGCCCAGCGGGCCGCTGTCAATCAGGACAAAGGACTTGCCGGCCCGCCTGACTTCGCGCAAAGCATAGAGACCGGCGGTGCCGGCACCAATAATGGCTACATCAACATAATGTTCGGGTTGCATGGTCAAGCCCTCCTTAAAATTTACATAAATATAATATATTTACAAAAAATTCTAAAGCGGCTCCCCATCTTCATACATTACCCAGCCATTACGTCCGCCCTGCTTGGCCTGGTACATGGCGGCATCGGCCCGCTGCATCAAACCTTCGGCCGTGCCGGCGTGAAGCGGATAGACCGCCACACCAACCGAAGCGGAAATGCCATGCCAGGGTGAGCCTTCCAGCTGCCAGTCCCGGGCAATGAGCATCACCATTTTACCCGCCAGCCGGGCCAGGTCCTCGTCACTGCCGGCCTGCTCCAGCAGCACCACAAACTCGTCCCCGCCCAGCCGGGCCACCATGTCGGCCGAGCGCACCGCCTGCTTGAGCCGGCGACCCGCCTCCACCAGCACCTGGTCACCCACCGCATGCCCCAGTGTATCGTTGACCTGTTTAAAGCCGTCCAGGTCCACATAAAGCAGGGCTACCCGCTGCTGCAACTCGCCCGCCCGCATTAAAGCCCTTTGCAGTGTTTGCTCAAGCAGGCTGCGATTGGGCAGCCCCGTCAGCGGGTCATGGTGGGCCTTCTGCCAGATGTTCTGCTCCTGCTCTTTTTTCTGCGTCACATCATCCTTGATGGCTATGAAGTGGGTAATATTGCCGTCATCATCCCGTATCGGTGAAATCCGGGCCTGCTCCCAGAACAGACGGCCATCCTTGCTCCTGTTCAACAGCTCGCCGCTCCAGGTTTCACCCCGCAGCAAGGTCGCCCACATCTCCCGGTACAGGCTCGGCGGCATCTGCCCCGACTGCAAAATACGCGGATTCTGGCCCAGCACCTCATCCGGCTGATAACCGGTCATGCGGACAAAGCTGGGGTTAACGTATTCAATCAGCCCCTCGCTATTGGTAATTACCGCCGTGCTGGGGCTGTGGTCCAGGGCATTGGACATCTTTTGCAGGCGCTGCTCCCGGGCTTTGCGGGCCGACACGTCATTAAAAGTAATCACGGCCCCAATCAGCTGACGCCCCGAATACAACGGATGAGAGCGGTACTCGACCGGGAAGGGGCTGCCATCAGCCCGCCAGAACTCGTCATCATCCTGGTGTACGGCCTGTCCCGACAACAGGGTTTCCCGGATTGCACAGGGGGCTTCACCCGCATCATGCTGCTGATGAATCAGGTCATGCAACGGACGGCCCAACAGCTGTTCTGCATCGCTATAACCCAGCAAGCGGCAGGCCTCGGGGTTAACCAGCGTACACACCCCCTGCATGTTCATGCCCAGAATGCCCTCGCCCGACGAATCGATAAACAGCTGCAGCTGGGCTGCTGCCTGCCGGTGCTCCGCCACTTTGTCTGCCAGCTCCGCAGTGCGCAGCACCACTTCCCGCTCGGTGTGGGCCCGGGCCTGCTCCAGCACCAGCATCTGCTGGCGAAAACGCATCAGCGCCAGCAGGGTCAGACCGCTCAGCAGCAGCCAGACCAGGCCATGCAGAACCGCCACATCACGCAGATGCAGCAGTTCCATCTGCTTAAGCGGCTCGCCAGAAAACGAAATGCTCACGCCACCACGCAAATCACCCAGCTGGTAGCCCTGATGCTCGTGACACTTCAGACAGGGCTGCTCCACATAAAGCGGCGCCAGGTGACGGAAGCGGGCCGGCTGGCCATCCCGCTCTTCCAGCATCTCGCTACCCACTGTGTTGACACCATCACGTATCAGCTCCAGTTGGCGGCGCTCCCAGTCATCCGGAGCGTTAACCGGGTTAACCGGGTCCAGGCTGGTCATATGCAAATCCATATCACTCAACTCGGCAACCACCTCACCCAGCTGGCGGGTCATATAGGCGGGATTGATCAGGGTCATGTCCACCCCGAAGTCGGTGGTGAAATCCCGATGCTCGATTTTAAGCCAGGGGTTGGGCTGCGTCTGCTCGGTCACCGGCACATAAACACCGCCATGCCGGGCCGCCCACAGGCGGCTGGCCTCAACCAGCTTGAACACAAAACTGGCCCGTTCGTTGGCCAGCTGAAAGGTTTTCTGGTCGAGCTGATACCGGTTCCAGCCCAGCGAACCCAGCACCACAAGGGTCCAGACCAGAATAAACAGGGGCCAATAACGGTAATGCAAAACCAGTCGCTTCAAAGGTTTTCTCCCGGCACCATCGCCTGCAAACCAACAACGGCCTGCCAAAATACACTCATTTAAGAAAAGATTGAACAAATTGGCCGGCTCGAAATGAAACTGGCCAGCAGGCTTGTCATGCTGCGCATGGTCGCCGCACCCATGGATTCTGCCAATCGCCATGCTCGCATGCGAATGACAGGGGGTCGTTTTATCCAGTGTTTCCTTAACCTTAACTGTAACAATCAGCAACTAGAGCCGTGTTGTCACAGCACAAGTCGCCCGAGACTACCCGACTGAAGGCGCCGGCCCCGCCATCAGCTGATCCAGCACCTCACAGCGGGTTTCACTGCGTATGCGAACAAAAAACACCGCCGCCTCCGGATACTGGCGCTGCAGCATCGACAGCCATTGCTTCAAGCGCCCCGGCGCATGGCTTGGCTGCACCAGTTGCCGTACCCGCTGCCAGAACTCCTGCAGCAACGGCCACAAGCCGTTCCAGTCCATCGGCTGATAGGACTCGCCCTGCATAAAAGCACTGATCTGCCGGGCCAGATCCGGCTGGCACACCAGCCCCCGCCCCAGCATTACCGACTGCACGCCACTCACCTCGCAGCAGCGCTGCCAGTCGGCCAAACTCCAGATTTCACCATTGGCCAGCACCGGCACCCTGACCACCTCCTGGATGCGGGCCACCCACTCCCAGTGCGCCGGCGGCTTGTAGCCCTGCTCACGGGTACGGGCATGCACCACCAGCTGACCGGCACCGCCTTCGCTCAGGGCCCGGGCGCAATCCAGCGCCGGATCGGTAGAGTCATAGCCCAGCCGCATCTTGGCGGTCAGCCGCACCTGCGCCGGCAAGGCGGCCCGCACCTGCTCGGCAATCCGGTACAGACGCTCCGGCTCTTTCAGCAAAATGGCCCCACCTTTGGAATTGTTGACGGTTTTCGCCGGGCAACCAAAGTTGAGGTCAATCACCTCGGCCCCCAACCCGGCCAGCCGGGCTGCATTTTCCGCCAGACAGACCGGATCAGACCCCAGCAGCTGCACCCGCACGGCAGTACCGGACGGCGTGGTATTGCCCTGTTTCAGCTCGGTGGCATAGCGGTAAAAAGCGTGCGGCGGCAACAGTTGATCCGTCACCCGGACAAACTCGGTCACACACCAGTCAATGCCGCCCTGACGGGTAATCAGGTCACGCAACAGGGCATCGGCCAGCCCTTCCATCGGCGCCAGCGCAATTTCCGCACCGGTGTCAGTCGCCCCGCTCATGGCCGCTCAATCCGGCGCCAGGCCTTGCTGTAGCCCTGCCATAGCTCATCCGGCATACGCCGGGGCTGGCCGGTCGAAAGCTGCATGCACACAAAGGTGGTATGGGCGCGCAGCAGCACTTTCTGGTCGGCCGGGCGGATCAATTGAAAATGCCGCTCCAGCTTGAGCCGCTGCGCCGGCTCCACCAGCCAGGTACCCAGCAGCAGCTCGTCACCGTCAAACGCAGCCGCCAGATAATCAATCTCGTGACGCAACACCGCCATGCCCCGGTCCAGCCGCTGATAACAGGCAAAATCCAGCCCCAGCGAGGCCGAATGCTGCCAGGCACAGGTTTCCATCCACTGCACATACACCGCATTATTGACGTGCCTGAACTCGTCAAGATGGGTGGCATCCACCCGCAATGGCAGCAAATGGGGATCGGGCCAGTCCCAGGGCAAACTCATGGCATGACTCCAGCGAAAAAACAGCCCGCAGTTTACCCCAGCCGCCGGCTGTACAACAGCAACCACACCGCAATGCCGGCATTTACCGGTATAGTGTGGCCCAACCCCACAGCCGGACCCACACCATGAACCAGCCCGCCCATTACCACACCCTGATCCTGCCCCGCTGGCTGGTGCCGGTCGAGCCTGCCGGCATCATCCTCGAACACTACGGCCTCGCCATCCAGGGCGACCGCATTGCCCTGATCGCCCCCCGCGAACGGGCGCTCAGGCACAGCTACGACCAAATCCTGGAGCTGCCCGACAGCCTGCTGATTCCCGGGCTGGTCAATGCCCATGGTCACGCCGCCATGAGCCTGTTCCGGGGCATGGCCGACGACCTGCCGCTGCACAGCTGGCTACAGAACCATATCTGGCCGGCCGAGGCCCGCTGGGTCGATGAAGACTTTGTGCGTGACGGCACCGACCTGGCCATTGCCGAGCAACTGCTGGGCGGCATCACCTGCTATTCCGACATGTATTTCTACCCGCAGGTCGCCTGCCAACAGGTACACCACAGCGGCATCCGTGCACAAATCTGCGTACCACTGGCCGATGCCCCCATGCCCGGCATTCGCAACGCCGAAGACGCCCTGCGCCAGGGGCTGGACCTGTACGACCAGTTCAAAACCCATCCCCGCATTAACGTGGCGCTGGGGCCGCACGCCCCCTACACCGTCGGCGACGACAACCTGGCCCGGCTGACAGCGTTGGTCAACCAGACCGGCATCAACGTACAGATGCACGTCCAGGAAACCCGCCAGGAAGTCGAAGACAGCCTGAAACATTACGGCCAGCGACCACTGGCCCGCATTGCCGGCCACGGCCTGCTGGGGCCCAGCTTCCAGGCCGTCCACATGACCCAGGTCGATACCGGCGACATCGAACTGCTGCAGGCCCACAACTGCAGCCTGATCCACTGCCCGCGCTCCAACCTGAAACTGGCCAGCGGCTTTTGCCCGGTCGACCGCCTGTGGCAGGCCGGCATCAATGTGGCGCTGGGCACCGACGGCGCAGCCAGCAACAACACCCTCGACCTGATTGAAGAAATGCGCAGCGCCGCCCTGCTGGCCAAGGCAGTATCCGGCAATGCCGCCGCCCTCAACGCCCATCAGACGCTACGCATGGCCACCCTCAATGGCGCCCGGGCGCTGGGGCTGAACACACACACCGGCTCGCTGGAAGAGGGAAAACTCGCCGACCTGACCAGCCTCAACCTGTCCGGCCTCGACAGCCAGCCGGTCTACGACCCGGTCTCGCAACTGGTCTACACCTGCAACCGCAGTGCCGTGGAGCACGTCTGGGTCGGCGGCAAACAACTGATCAAAAACCGCCAGCTACTGCGCATGGACGTGGCCGATATCAAACAACGGGCCAATCAATGGCGTATGCGGATTATGGGTTCTAACCCGTAAAGGGCGGAAGCATAGCCTCTGCAGAATCCAGCGGTGTTTTTTGGCTTCGGTGTGGTAGTCCGGGTGAGGCACTGCGCAAAGCTCGCGTTCCCGCGCCGAAGCAAGCTTCGCCACGTGAACAAGGCTTTGCTCCGGCCTCGCCCTGCCTGCGGATACACCGGGTCGTTGGAGGGAATGGCCCGGCTGCGCCGGGCTGCTGTCGCTATGGTATAACCAACCCCGTCATCACCCGACTTGATCGGGTGATCTCCTTGAGAGCAGCACAGACTCAACCAGATTACCCGGTCAAGCCGGGTAATGACGGTGAGCAGGGGGAATACCGGATAAGATGCAGCGGGGATCCCAGGCAACGGGCACACCAAAAAAAACCGCCCCTTGCGGAGCGGTCCGGATACTGCGGGCAAGGCCCGGTCAGCGTGGTTGCTGGCCGGGCACAGGCATCAGTATTTGCCGATGGCGTTGAGGTACCAGCCACGGCTACGGTACGACAGATCGGTCAGGTCATCACTGAAGTCACTGAAGTTGTAGCCGACACCCATTTTGAAATGGTTGCCGAAGTGGCGGTATACACCCACCAGCGCACCGTCTTTGCTGTCTTGCGCCAGCGATTCTTTACGGCGACGGGCTTCGACCATCAGGTCCCACTTCTTGACCACGTGCCAGTCAACACGGGCGGCATACAGCTGGCCACGGCTGTTGAACCACTTGGCCGAGCTGTCGCGGCTCATGCGCAGCTGGCCATGACGGTAGGCGTACTTGCCGCCCACGCTCCAGCGCTCGGTCAGGTCGTAGATACCGTCGATGGCGAACAAGTGGCTACGCTGGGCGTAGTCGATATTCTGCCCGGTGGCAGTGGATACCTGATCGGGTGGTGGCAGGTCGGCCAGATAGGTGTACTTGATCAGCATGTTGAGCCGGTCGTGCATCACCGGACGGTAGGCATAGCCCACCGAGGCCTCGACAAAGTCGCCGTCGTAGTAGCTGCCACGGCTGGAATCACCCACCGAGAAGTCCAGACGGGTTAGCAAACGCCAGTCCGGGTTGATCTGGTAGCTGAGGTTGTTGCGCATCAGCCACACCGACAGGTCCTGCACTTCGCTCTTGTCCTTGCGGTACTCAAGGCGGCTGGCATAGCGGATATCGCCATGGCTGTAGCTGACCTTGGCACCATAGGCACGGCGCTTGAGCTGGTAGTCGCTGTTGTTGTTGAAGCTGCCCACCTCGGCGGTAACGCCGTAGCTCCAGCGTTCGTTGGGCGCAAAATCCAGGCCATAACCCTGAATCACGCCAGCCTGGTCACCGTGCTGGAAACGCTGCTCGGTGTACACACTGACGCTGTCGGTCCAGCGTGAACGGGCACCGGCTACCGCCTGGCCGGCACGGCCGCTGCTGAAGCCGCTGCGGCTGCCCAGGCCATTGTCGGCCCGGTCGCTGTCCAGCTGGTAGTTCAGGTAGTAGTGGGTGCGCTCGGACTTGTCATAGTTGACACCCGCCGTGGCACCCACACCCAGATTACCACCCGACACCTCACCGTTCAGGGTGGTGCGTTCGTTGACCCGTACATCACCGCCAATACCGACACGGTTGTTGGCCTGACGGCTGTCGTTACGGTTGGCGGTACCCTGCACAAAACCATAGAGCGACCAGGCATCCGCACCCCGGTAATGGGCCTGTGCGAACACATCGGTACGGCTGCCTTCATCACGGTCGGTACGGTCGGCCTTGGCATAGCTGCCGGTAAACAGGTTGTTGTAACGGCTGCCATAGCGGATGCGGTCATTACGCACGCCACCATACAGGCGCCAGGCCTCGCTCAGGTCATACGCCAGGTTGGCCTCGACCGCACGGCGCGAGTTGCCGCCGTCCTCGTCAATGTTGTCACCTTTGACGGTCAGCTCGGTACGCTCGCCAATATCCGTGGTGTAGCTACCGCCCACCTGGGTGGTATCCAGGTCGGTCAGACGGCCCGGCGCCGTAAAGCCGGCCTCGCGCTTCTCGTAATAGAAGGTACCGCGGCCGCTGGCGTCCTCAATGGCATCGCCCAGATCAAAAGCCGTTTCAATGCGATTGGCACGGGCACGGGAATTCTTGCTGACCCCGTATTCGCCAAAGCCGAAACCACCATCAAAGGAGAAGCGCTGATCAAAGGCATCACCCTTGGTCTGGGCACTTTCCAGCTTCAGCCAGGTGCTGTCGCTGTGACGCAGAATCACGTCACCGCCCACCAGCTGCTGGGTTTTCAGGCCGGTCTGCTCCTGCTCGCTGCCGGTTACACCGACCCGCACGCTGTCATTGGCCCAGTAAGCCACCCGGCCACCGAGCGCCATATCGTTGGTCTTGTCCATGC
>CAZMLX010000068.1:0-11089 GCA_964567275.1 uncultured Thiopseudomonas sp.
CCGAGCTGCAGGCCACTCTGAAACAGCTTGACCGGGCGCTGAGTGAAACCCTGCCAGAAAACGAAGACGTCCGCTGCCGCTTTCCGGCCCGGATCGACTGGCTGCGCCGCACCCTGCAACATAGCATCCCTGTCCGCTCCTGCACCGCTCTGGACGACTGGCTGGAGCAAATTGATGCCGGCAGCCTGACACTGGTCTTTCCCGCCGGCTACCTCAACAATGCCGCCTCGATGTTTGGCCACAGCCTGCTGCGTATCGACAGCCGGGATCAGGCCAGCCGTCCTGACCTGGTCACCTGGGCCATCAACTATGCTGCCGAAGCCAACCCCAATGATGGTGGCGTCACCTACGCCGTCAAGGGCATGACCGGACTCTATCCCGGCTATTTCAGCCTGATGCCCTACTATGAAAAAGTTAACGAATACAGCCATCTGGAAAATCGGGACATCTGGGAATATCCGCTCGATATCCAGCCCGAAGGCATGCAACGGGTACTCTGGCATCTTTGGGAGCTGGACAAAATTCGCTTCGACTACTGGTTTTTTGATGAAAACTGCTCATACCAGCTGTTGGCCCTGCTGTCGGTCGCCGGCGACGAACTGAACCTGACCCGCTCCTTTAACCTCAAGGCCCTGCCGGTGGACACCATTCGGGCGCTGGACGATGCCGGCCTGTTGCTGGCCGCCGGCCGTTTCCGCCCATCCTTTGCCACCGGCCTGCAAACCATGAGCCGGCAGGTTAGCCCGCAAGAACTGGCGCTGGTGCAGCAACTAGTATTCGACCGGCAGGATCCGGCCAGCCTGCCGCTTGCGCCAGCAGACAACCCGGCCAGGGTACACGAATTGGCCTTCCAGTGGCTCAACTTTCGCTACCACCACCAGGGCCTGTCACGGGAACAGGCCGCCCCGCAATTGCACCGTTTGCTAGTGGCCCGCTCACGGGTGGCCGACAAAGCCGGCTTTACCCCGGTCGCCATTCCCGGAACCGCCCCTCACCAGGGCCACGACACCGCTCAGTGGTCACTGGCAAGCGGTCACCAGGGCAGCGACAACTACCTGCAACTGGCCGCCAAACCGGCCTATCACAGCCGCTTTGATGCGGTAGAGGGCTACTTGCCCAGCGCCGAAATCAATTTGCTGGAATTGAGCCTGCGTTACTACCACCAACGGCAAAAACTGGAGCCCTGGCATCTCAAGCTGGTTGAAGTAGGCAACTATCTGACCAGCTCTCCCGTCTTTAAAATGTCGGCCTGGCGCACCCGGGTGGACATTGGCCGAACCGGCCTGGCCAGCTCGGCACGGGAAGACTGGCGCAGCCGGATCGGCGGCGGTTATGGGCGCTCCTGGGGCAACGGCGAAACCCTGCTTGGCTATGCTTTCCTCACGTCCGAGCTGGAGCACGGTCCCCAGGCCGGCCTGCGCAAACACGGCAATCAACCACGCTGGGCGTTTGGTCCCGGTATGGCCGCCGGTTTTGTCTGGCAAGGCCCGGCCAATACCCGCAGCGGCCTGGACCTGCAGAGCACCCGTTTTGTCGCCGGCGCCAAAGGTACCGCACATCAGCTCAACGCCACTGCTCAATGGAACTACCGGCATAACCATGCTCTGCGCCTGCAACTCGGCCGGGAGCTGCGCCAGCACAACCTGAGCGAGCTGCAACTGGCCTGGCTCAGACACTTCTAGCTCAAAAAGCAAACACCCCGCCAAAGGCGGGGTGTGGGTGCAACAGACACAACAGCAGCCGTTACAGCAACAGGCTACGGATCTCCGCCAGCAGGTCCGCCATGCGGCGGGTAAATTTGCAAGCGGCTGCGCCGTTAATCACCCGGTGGTCATAGGACAGCGACAGCGGCAGCATCAGCCGTGGCGCAAAGTCCTTGCCGTTCCACACCGGCTGCATGGCGGCACGGGACACGCCCAGAATCGCCACTTCCGGGGCATTGACGATCGGCGAGAAGCCGGTGCCGCCAATATGGCCCAGACTGGAAATGGTAAAGCAGCCACCCTGCATCTGCTCCGGTGCCAGCTTCTTGTTGCGGGCCTTGTCGGCCAGCTCGGCGGCCTCAATCGCCAGCTGCAACAGGCTTTTCTGGTCGACGTCACGGATCACCGGCACCAGCAGGCCGTCCGGGGTGTCCACGGCAAAGCCGATATTCACGTATTTTTTCAGAATCAGGCTCTTGCCGTCCGGCGCAAGCGAACTGTTGAACTCGGGCATTTCTTTCAGCAGGTAGGCACTGGCTTTCAGCAAGAACGGCAGTACCGTCAGCTTGGTGCCGGCTTTTTCTGCAGCCGTCGCCTGTGACTTGCGGAAGGCTTCCAGCTCGGTGATGTCGGCGCTTTCATGCTGGGTCACATGCGGAATGTTCAGCCAGGCACGGTGCAGGTTGGCGGCGCCAATTTGCTGCAGGCGGGTCATGGCAACGGTTTCCACCTCGCCAAAGCGGGAGAAATCCACCTCGGGAATCGGCTCGATGCCCATACCGCCACGGCTTTCCGCTGCCGGCTGGCTCAACCGCTGCTTGACGAAGGCATGGATATCTTCCTTGACAATCCGCTGGTGTGGACCACTGGCCGCAACCAGTCCCAGGTCCACGCCAAACTCTCGTGCCAGTTTACGAACCGCCGGGCCGGCATGTACCGAGGCATTGCGGCTGACTGCTTTTTCCGGCTGGCTGGCCGGGGCCACCGAGGCCGGACCACCACTGATGGCCTGCGGCTCAACCGCTGCCGAACTGGCAGCAGGCGCAGCAGTATCAGCAGCACCGGCCGCAGCAGCTGCAGCGCCTTCCACCCGGATGCGGCAAATCAGGTCACCCTCGCCCAGCTCGGCACTCATCCGGGCCAGAACTTCAACCACTTCGCCTGTCACCGGAGACGGAATTTCCATACTGGCCTTGTCCGACTCCAGCGTCAGCAGCGACTGTTCTTCTTCCACCCGGTCACCCGGCTGAACCAGCAGTTCAATGACCCGTGCCTTGCCGGCCGAGCCAATGTCCGGCACCTGCACGTCCTTGATCCAGCTTGCACCCGTAGCGGCGACTGCCGGCTCACTGGCTGCGGGTTGTGGCTCGGCCACCACCGGCCCGGTAACAGCAGGGGCGGCGGCGGGTGCCGCTGCAGGTGCCGCCTGGCTATCCACTTCAAGCTCCAGCAACTCGTCGCCTTCTTTGAGGCGGTCGCCCAGACGGACCTTGATATTTTTGACAATACCGGCCGATGGCGCCGGAATTTCCATGCTGGCCTTGTCCGACTCCAGCGTCAGCAGGCCCTGGTCAGCCACAATTTCATCGCCAACCTTGACCAGGATTTCAATTACCTCGCCCTCGCCGGTACCAATATCGGGGACGCGAATCAGTTCTGTAGTCATCTTCGTGCTCCTCGATCAGCAGTCCAGCGGGTTGGGTTTGTTGACATCAATGCCAAACCTGGCAATGGCATCTTCCATCACCTGCACATCCAGCAGGCCGTCTTTGACCAGCGCTTCCAGCGCTGCCAGGGTCACCCAATAGCGGTCCACTTCAAAGAAGTCACGCAGCTTTTTGCGCGAGTCGCTACGGCCAAAACCGTCGGTACCCAGTACCTTGTAGGTGTTTTGCGGCACCCACTGGCGCACCTGGTCGGCAAACAGCTTCATGTAGTCGGTCGAGGCCACCACCGGCCCCTGACGACCCTGCAGGCAGGTTTCAATATGGCTCAGACGTGGTTCTTCACGCGGATGCAGGCGGTTCCAGCGCTCCACATCCAGGCCGTCACGGCGCAATTCGTTGAAGCTGGTCACACTCCACACGTCGGCACCCACACCGAACTCGTCACGCAGGATCTTGGCCGCTTCACGCACCTCCAGCAGGATGGTGCCGCTACCCAGCAACTGCACATGCAGCTTGTCCTTGCGCTTGTCTTCTTCCAGCAGGTACATGCCGCGGATAATATCCCGCTCAATGTTGTCCTGCTGCGGCATCGCCGGCTGCTGGTAAGCCTCATTCATCATGGTGATGTAGTAATAACGGTCATTTTGCAGCTCCATCATCTGATGGATGCCCTCGCGGATGATCACCGCCATTTCGTAGCCGTAGGTTGGGTCATAGGTGTGACAGTTGGGGATGGTACCCGCCAGAATATGGCTGTGACCGTCCTCGTGTTGCAGGCCCTCGCCATTGAGCGTGGTACGTCCGGCAGTACCGCCCATCAGGAAGCCGCGGGCACGCATGTCGCCAGCGGCCCAGGCCAGGTCGCCAATGCGCTGAAAACCAAACATCGAGTAAAAGCTGTAAAACGGCAGCATCGGCTGGTTGTAGTGGCTGTAAGAAGTTGCCGCCGCCACCCAGGACGACATCGCACCTGCTTCGGTAATGCCTTCTTCCAGCAGCTGGCCCTTGACCTCTTCCTTGTAGTACATCACCTGGCCTTTATCCACCGGCTGGTACAGTTGGCCGACAGAGGAATAAATACCCAGCTGGCGGAACAAGCCTTCCATACCGAAGGTGCGGGCTTCGTCCGGCACAATCGGCACAATGCGGCTGCCAAGATCTTTGTCCTTGAGCAGTTGCGACAGAATGCGCACGTACACCATGGTGGTGGACACTTCACGGTCGCCACTGCCATCCAGAATGGACTTGAGCACATCCAGCGACGGCGTGGGAATGCTGATGCTGCGGCTGCGACGCTGTGGCACCGGACCGCCCAGCGCGTCACGGGTTTTGCGCAGGTACTGCATTTCCGCACTGTCCTCCGCCGGGCGGTAGAACGGCAAGCCTTCCAGCTCGTCGTCATCAACCGGAATGGCAAAGTTGTCACGGAAAGTACGCAGGCTGTCCACATCCACTTTTTTCACGTTGTGGGCAATGTTTTGCGCTTCGCCGCTACCGGTGCCGTAGCCTTTAATGGTCTTGGCCAGAATCACGGTTGGCTGGCCTTCGTGGTTGACCGCCGCATGGTAGGCCGCATACACCTTGAACGGGTCGTGACCGCCACGGTTGAGCTTCCAGATTTCGTCGTCGGACATGTCCTCGACCATCTTCAGCAGGCGCGGATCGGTGCCGAAGAAGTCCTTGCGCACAAAGGCGCCGTCATTGGCCTTGTAGTTCTGATAGTCACCGTCCAGGGCATCTTCCATCCGGGCCTGCATCACGCCCTCGGTGTCCCTGGCAAACAGCGGATCCCACAAGCGGCCCCACAGCACCTTGATCACGTTCCAGTCGGCACCACGGAAGTTGCCTTCCAGCTCCTGAATGATCTTGCCGTTACCACGCACCGGACCGTCCAGCCGCTGCAGGTTACAGTTGATGACAAAAATCAGGTTGTCGAGCTTCTCGCGGCCGGCCAGCGAGATGGCACCCAGGGCTTCCGGCTCGTCGGTTTCACCGTCACCCAGGAAACACCAGACTTTCTGTTTGCCGGCAGGAATAAAGCCGCGGTGCTCCAGGTACTTCATGAAACGCGCCTGGTAAATCGCCTGAATCGGGCCCAGCCCCATGGACACAGTAGGGAACTGCCAGAAGTCCGGCATCAGCCAGGGGTGCGGGTAGGACGACAGGCCACCACCGTCCACTTCACGGCGGAAGTTTTGCAGCTGTTCTTCGCTCAGTCGGCCTTCAAGAAAGGCCCGGGCATAAATGCCGGGCGAGGCATGACCCTGGAAGTAAATCAGGTCACCGCCGTGCTCTTCGGTCGGGGCCTGGAAGAAGTAGTTGAATCCGATGTCGTACAGCGTGGCGCTGGAGGCAAAGGTGGAAATGTGTCCGCCCAGGTCCGGGTCGGCCTGGTTGGCGCGCATCACCATCGCCAGCGCATTCCAGCGAACCAGCGAGCGGATGCGGCGCTCCATGAACAGGTCGCCCGGCATGCGTGCCTCGTGGGTGACCGGAATGGTGTTGCGGTAGGGGGTGGTGATGGCGTGCGGCAAGCGAATACCGCTGCGGCTGGCCTGCTCCCCCAGTTTGGACAACAGGTAGTAGACGCGCTCTTCGCCTTCGCGCTCTTCAACTGAACCCAGAGCGTCCAGCCACTCCTGGGTTTCAACGGGATCTAGATCGTGCATGTATGGCTCCTGAATAAAGTATCCGGGGCCGGCCATCCTGATTGTCACACTCTGGCAGGTGTCGGCCCCGGATCGCTTGCTGTACGGCACTTGCCAATACAGCCTTGTCTGTAGTTTTACTACATAAAAAAGGTTTCGTCATCCTTTCGCATCATAATCTTTAGGCTAACGACAAGTGAAGCTTATCGCCCATCACTGATCTTGCCATAATAGAGGCGACCGGATAAAAACAGGGTGTGAATCGCTCTGCAAGCATCCACTGACCCAATACTGCCCGCAATCCCGGCAGCGCACAAACTGCCCACCGGACCGCCATGACTCCCGAACGTCTCGATACCCTGCCGGCCAGCTTGCAACCCTTGCAACAGCAGGCCTGGCAACACTGGCTCAACGCCCTGGACCAGGCCGGCCTGCCGCAACCTGACTGGCCGGCCAGTCAACAACAACGCTGCAATACCCTGTTCACCCTCAGCGACTTTGTATTGAGCCAGGCATGCCGCAATCCGCAGGGTTTTATCCGGCTGCTGGACAGCCAATGGCTGGAGCATCCCTTTCAGCCGGACGATATCCGCCAGCTGGCCGAACAGCTCGCCACCTGCGACAGCGAAGAGCAGCTGCAGAGCCTGTTAAGACGTTTTCGCAACCGCCAGCAACTACGCATTATCTGGCGCGACCTTAACCGCCTGGCCAGCCTGGAAGACACGACCTGCGAGCTGTCGCTGCTGGCTGACACCTGCATCAGCCAGGCCCTGGACTGGCTGTACCTGCGTCACTGCCAGCAATACGGCACCCCGACCGGCCATGCCAGCGGCAAGCCACAGCCCCTGATCGTACTGGGCATGGGCAAGCTGGGTGCCGGCGAGCTCAACCTGTCATCCGATGTCGATCTGATTTTCACCTATCCGGAAGGCGGCGAAACAACCGGCGCCAAACGCAGCCTGGACAACCAGGAGTTTTTTACCCGGCTGGGCCAAAAGCTGATCCGCACCCTCGACCAGCCCACTGACGAAGGCTTTGTGTTCAGGGTTGATATGCGGCTGCGGCCCTACGGCTCGGGCGGACCACTGGCTCACAGCTTCAATGCCATCGAACAGTACTACCAGAACCAGGGCCGCGACTGGGAACGCTACGCCATGATCAAGGCCCGGGTGGTGGCTGGCGACCGGGTAGCGGGCGAGCGGCTGCTGCGCATCCTGCAGCCCTTTGTTTACCGCCGCTATCTGGACTTTTCCGCCATTGAAGCCCTGCGTGCCATGAAACAGCTGATCCAGCAGGAAGTCATGCGCAAGGACATGGACGACAACATCAAGCTGGGCAGCGGCGGCATCCGCGAAGTGGAGTTTATCGCCCAGTCCTACCAGCTGATTCATGGCGGGCGTGACCTCAGCCTGCAACAACGCCCGCTGCTGCAGGTCCTGAACACCCTGTCCGCCCAGGATTATCTGCCCGCCGACGATGTAGAAGCGCTCAGGCAGGCTTACCGCTTTTTACGCTACACCGAACACGCCCTGCAGGCCGTGGCCGACCTGCAAACCCAGCTGCTGCCGGAAACCCCGCTGGAGCAGGCCCGGCTGGCAGCGATCATGGGCTATAGCCACTGGAGCAGTTTCCAGCAACGCCTGACCGGCTACCGCCAACAGGTCGAGCAACAGTTCAGAGCGGTGATCGCCGACCCCGACCGGGACGACGAAGAATACATTGGCGGCGAATGGCTGCCGGTGTGGGAGCAGTCGATCCCCGAAGACAGCATTCTCGGCCAGCTGGCCGAGGCCGGCTTTACCGACCCCGCCGCCAGCTGGCAACGCCTGAGCCAGCTGCGCAACGGCAGCCAGGTACGGGCCATGCAACGGCTGGGCCGGGAACGGCTGGATGCCTTTATGCCACGGCTGCTGTCGCATGTGGTAGAGCAGGAACAACCCGACCTGGTACTGGAGCGGGTGCTGCCGCTGATTGAAGCCGTGGCCCGCCGTTCCGCCTATCTGGTACTGCTGACCGAAAACCCCGGCGCCCTGTCAAGATTGCTGGAGCTGTGCGCCGCCAGCCCCTGGATCGCCACCCAGCTGACCCGCTTCCCTGCGCTGCTGGACGAACTGCTCAACGCCGGCCGCCTGTACCGCCCGCCCCAGGCACCCGAGCTGGCCGCCGAACTGCGTGAACGCCTGCTGCGTATTCCCGAGGACGATCTGGAACAACAGCTTGAGGTGCTGCGTCACTTCAAACTGGCCCACCGCCTGCGGGTGGCTGCCTCGGAGATTGCCGGCACCCTGCCCCTGATGAAAGTCAGTGACTACCTGACCTGGCTGGCCGAAGCCATCCTCACCGAAGTACTGCAGCTGGTGTGGCGGGACATGGTGCGCAAACATGGCCACCCCAAACGGCTGGACGGCAGCGACTGCGAACTGGACTTCATTATTGTCGGCTACGGCAAACTGGGCGGCATTGAACTGGGCCACGGCTCCGACCTGGACCTGGTATTTCTCTACGACTGCGACCCGCTGGCCGAAACCGGCGGCCCGCGCCCAATTGACGGCGCCCAGTTCTACACCCGTCTGGGCCAGCGGCTGATCTCGATGCTGACCACCCGCACCACCTCCGGCGGGCTGTACGACATCGACATGCGGCTGCGCCCCGGCGGCGACTCCGGCCTGCTGGTCAGCTCGCTCAGCGCCTTTGCCCGCTATCAGGAACAGGAAGCCTGGACCTGGGAACACCAGGCACTGGTACGGGCCCGGGTACTGACCGGCTGCCAGCGACTGACTGACGCCTTTGCCAAAGTCAGGCTGGACGTGCTGGGCCGCCAGCGCGAACTTGAGCACCTGCGTGAAGAAGTCAGCCAGATGCGTGCCAAAATGCGGCATAATCACGGCACCCGGCCGACAGCAGGCGGGCTGGCCGACAACGCATTTAGCGCCGACAGCGAATTCGAGCTCAAACAGGACGCCGGCGGTATTGTTGACATTGAATTTATGGTGCAATATGCCGCCTTGGCCTGGTCATGGCGCTACCCGCAACTGGTCACCTACACCGACAATATCCGTATCCTGGATGCGCTCGGCGAAGCCGGCCTGATCAGCATGGACACCATGCACATGCTGCAGGAGGCCTACAAAGCCTACCGTGCCGCTGCCCACCGATTCGCCCTGCAAAAGCAGCGGGCCGTGGTCAGTGGCGAACACTTTCACCCCGAACGCCGGCATGTCATGGACATGTGGTGCTCGCTGGGACTCAGTTACCATCCGCAGCTGGACGACAGCTCACACTTCGTGCTGCCGCTGGATATGTAAAACGCAAAGCTAATTTTCAGGAGTTACAAAAATGTCGATGGCTGATCGTGACGGTCTGATCTGGTATGACGGCGAAATGGTTGAATGGCGCAACGCCACCACTCACGTCCTTACCCACTCCCTGCACTACGGCATGGGCGTGTTCGAAGGCGTGCGCGCCTACGAAACCCCACAGGGCACTGCGATCTTCCGCCTGGAAGAGCACACCAACCGCCTGTTTGAATCCGCCCACATCATGGGCATGAAAATCCCTTACAGCCGCGAACAAATCAACGCCGCCACTGTTGCAGCGGTGCGTGACAACAACCTGAAAAGCGCCTACATCCGCCCACTGGCGTTTTACGGCTCCGAAGGCATGGGCATCCGCGCCGACAACCTCAAGGTGCACGTCATCGTTGCTGCCTGGCACTGGGGCGCCTACATGGGTGAAGAAGCCCTCAAGCAAGGCATCCGCATCCGCACCAGCTCCTTCACCCGTCACCACGTCAACATCACCATGACCCGTGCCAAATCCAGCGGCGCTTACGTCAACTCGATGCTGGCCCTGCAGGAAGCCATCTCTGCCGGTGCCGACGAAGCCCTGCTGCTCGACCCTGAAGGCTACGTGGCCGAAGGCTCCGGCGAGAACATCTTCATCGTCAAAAACGGCGTGATCTACACTCCAGAGGTCACCGCCTGCCTGAACGGCATCACCCGCAACACCATCCTGACCCTGGCCGGCGAGCGCAATATTCCGGTAGTGGAAAAACGCATCACCCGTGACGAGGTGTACATCGCCGACGAAGCCTTCTTCACCGGCACCGCCGCCGAAGTCACCCCGATCCGCGAAGTGGACGGCCGTCAAATCGGTTGCGGCAGCCGTGGCCCGATCACCGGCCAGCTGCAAAGCGCCTACTTCGACCTGGTCAGCGGCAAGACCGACGCCCACAGCCAATGGCGCACGCTGGTCAAGTAAGACGCACAGCAACACCGTCACACAAAAAACCGCCAACTGGCGGTTTTTTGTTTTTACAGCAGCGCTTAAATCAAAAAAACAAACTCGCCCGATATGCCGCTCAGGATCACATCCAGCGCCTGCTCCAGCGCAAGACCGATCTGGCTGATCAACCCACCAGCGCCATCCAGGCCGGCAGGCTCAGGGCCGAGGCCAGGGTGGTGAAGAAGATTACCGAGCTGCTGCTGCGCCGCTCTTCAACCGTGCTGGAAAAGGCCATGACATTGACGCCGGACGGACAGGCGGCCATCAGTACCAGCACGCTATGGGCATGGCCCGGCAGACCGGGCAGCACGCTGCCGCCCAGCCAAACCAGCGCCGGAAACACCAGCAGTTTGGCCAGCGCCGGCAGCCAGACGCTGCGCTGCGGGTACAGACGCAGGCCGGTCAGGCTAAAGCCCAGCATCAACAGGGCCATGGGCAAGGCGGCGGCACCGAGCAGGTCGGCAAAACGCCATAACGGGGCGGGTAACGACAGGCCGCTGAGGTTGAGCGCTGCGCCCAGCAACAACGCAATAATCAGCGGATTGCCCAGGGTGGCACGCAACCCCCGCCCGGCCTGCGCCTTGTCGGCATTGCCAAAAAAGCCGGCGTACAGGCTTTGCAGGCTGAACAGGATCAGGCTGTGGAACACCACAATCTCATCCAGACGGTTTAAAAACTCCGGTTTGAATGTCTGCTGAAGAACACGGTTAATTTCATCACGAGAGACATTTGTCCTGCCATTCAGCCATAATTCAGATCCGGCATTGCTTGTCATGATGATCACCGT
>CAZMLX010000069.1:0-3343 GCA_964567275.1 uncultured Thiopseudomonas sp.
TGGGTGCCAGCGGCAACAACCTGCAAAATGTCAATCTGGTGATTCCGCTGGGGCTGTTTACCTGCATTACCGGCGTGTCCGGCTCGGGCAAGTCCACCCTGATCAACGGCACCCTGTACCCGCTAGCGGCCACGGCGCTGAACGGTGCTACCACCCTGGAAATTGCTCCCTACGCCGAAATCGACGGACTGCAGCACCTGGACAAGGTGGTCGATATCGACCAGAGCCCGATTGGCCGCACGCCACGCTCCAACCCGGCCACCTACACCGGCATTTTCACCCCGATACGGGAGTTGTTCTCAGGCGTGCCGGAAGCCCGTGCCCGTGGCTATACACCGGGGCGCTTCTCGTTCAACGTCAAGGGCGGACGCTGCGAAGCCTGCCAGGGGGACGGCGTAATCAAGGTGGAAATGCACTTCCTGCCGGACATCTACGTGCCCTGCGATATCTGCAAGGGCAAGCGCTATAACCGGGAGACCCTGGATATCCGCTACAAGGGCAAGACTATCGACGAAGTGCTGGGCATGACCATCGAGGAAGCCCGCAGCTTCTTTGACGCCATTCCGGCACTGGCCCGTCGCCTGCAAACCCTGATTGATGTCGGCCTGTCCTATATCCGCCTGGGTCAGAGCGCCACCACCCTGTCCGGTGGCGAGGCGCAGCGGGTCAAGCTGGCCCGCGAACTGTCCAAGCGGGATACTGGCCAAACGCTGTACATTCTTGACGAGCCTACCACCGGCCTGCACTTTGCCGATATCCAGCTGCTGCTGGACGTGTTGCACCAGCTGCGTGACCGGGGCAACAGTATTGTGGTGATCGAGCATAACCTGGATGTGATCAAGACCGCCGACTGGATTGTTGATCTGGGGCCGGAGGGCGGCTCCCGGGGCGGGCAGATCATTGCCACCGGTACGCCCGAACAGATTGCGGCTACCGAAAGCTCGCACACCGGGCGCTTCATAAAGCCCATGCTGGAAGGATAATTTGCAAGGTGTAAATTTATCGCCCATCTTCGTCGTCACCGTGCTTGACACGGTGACCTCCCAAACCTGTGCATCATGATGGAGATCACCCGGTCGTTGCCGGGTGATGACGGTGATTCATAACGTTCATACCCGCCGGTGCGAATTTATTCGCACACAACCCTGTTTGCTGGCTACATGCGGCTTTATCCGGATAAATCCGGATCAACGGTTCAGCCAGCTACCAGAGGCATTCGTGCAGGCAATAAAAAACCGGCCCACCTGGGGCCGGTTTGCTGTCGCAGTCAAACAGGCTTAGACGTCAAGCCCCATCGCTTTGGCAACGCCTGCGCCATAGGCCGGATCGGCCTTGGTGCAATGTTCGATGTGCTTGCGCTTGATCGCTTCGGGTACGCCGTCCATGTTGCGGGCGGTGTTGTCGAACAGGCGCTGCTGCTCTTCGGCGCCCATCAGGCGGAACAGGTTGCCCGGCTGGGTGAAGTAGTCGGCATCGTCTTCCCAGAAGTCATAGCGGTCCGCATCACCGCGCAGTTTGAGCGGCGGCTCGGAGAAGTCCGGCTGCTGCGCCCACTGGCCCTTGGTGTTGGGTTCGTAGTGCGCACGGCTGCCTTCGTTGCCATCCACCCGCATGGCGCCATCCCGGTGAAAATTGTGGAACGGACAGCGTGGCGTGTTGACCGGAATCTGGTAGTGGTTGACGCCGAGCCGGTAGCGCTGCGCATCACCATAAGAAAACAAACGGCCCTGCAGCATGCGGTCGGGCGAAAAGCCGATTCCGGGCACGATATGCGCCGGGTTGAAGGCTGCCTGTTCGACATCGGCAAAGTAGTTCTCGGGGTTGCGGTTGAGCTCGAAGTAGCCCACTTCAATTAGCGGGAATTCTTTCTTCGACCATACCTTGGTCAGGTCAAAGGGGTTGAACGGCATGTCCAGCGCCTGATCTTCGGTCATCACCTGGATGTACATGTTCCAGCGCGGGAAGTTGCCACCCTCGATGTTGTCATACAGGTCACGCTGCGAGCTTTCACGGTCTTTGCCCACCACCGCTTCGGCTTCGGCATCGGTCAGGTTTTCAATGCCCTGCTGGCTACGCATGTGGAACTTCACCCAGTAACGCTCGTTGTTGGCATTGATCAGGCTGAATGTGTGGGAGCCATAGCCGTGCATCTGACGGTAGTTGGCGGGAATGCCGCGGTCACCCATCACGATGGTGATCTGGTGCAGCGCCTCGGGCAGGCCGGTCCAGAAGTCCCAGTTGTTGACCGGGCAGCGCATGTTGGTACGCGGATCACGCTTTACGGCGTGGTTCAGGTCAGGAAACTTGAGCGGGTCACGGAAGAAGAACACCGGTGTATTGTTGCCCACCAGATCCCAGTTACCCTCTTCAGTATAGAAGCGCACGGCAAAACCACGGATGTCACGCTCGGCGTCGGCAGCACCCCGCTCGCCGGCAACCGTGGAAAAACGGGCAAAAACTTCGGTTTTCTTGCCAATTTCAGAAAAAATGGCTGCTTTGGAATACTTGCTGATATCGTGGGTTACCACAAACTCGCCAAATGCACCGGAACCCTTGGCATGCATGCGGCGCTCGGGAATCACTTCCCGGTCAAAGTGGGCCAGCTTCTCAAGAAACCATACGTCCTGCAGCAGCATCGGGCCACGTTGTCCAGCGGTAAGGCTGTCCTGGTTATTGGCAACCGGGGCGCCAGATACAGAGGTCAACTTGGTTTTGTTATTCATCTGTGTATCTCCTGTCGTTGGGTGTTGCCATAGACTAACAACTCAACCGCATAGGCACAATGAATCATTGACTATTACTGTGATTCAAATCAACTATGGAGATACACAAAAAAACCGGGCACAAGGCCCGGTTTTTTGGGGTGAAGTTGCCTTATTCGGCAGCTTCGACAGCAGCAACCTGCTCACGGTCAACCAGCTGGACATACGCCATAGGCGCATTGTCACCGGCACGAAAACCGCACTTCAGGATACGCACATAGCCACCCGGGCGCTGTGCATAATGCTTGCCAAGGTCGTTGAACAGTTTGCCCACTGCTTCTTTGGAGCGGGTGCGGGCAAAAGCCAAACGACGGTTTGCGACTGAATCTTCTTTGGCCAGAGTGATCAGCGGCTCAGCCACACGGCGCAATTCTTTGGCCTTGGGCAGAGTGGTCTTGATCAGTTCGTGCTCGAACAGGGACACCGCCATGTTCTGGAACATGGCTTTGCGGTGTGCGCTGGTGCGGTTCAGCTTACGGCCACTTTTACGATGACGCATGGTTCAATTCCTTACCAAACTCTTGTTGTTCGGTGATGAGGGACGATCAGGCAGTGGCCTTGTCATCCTTTTTCAAACTTGC
>CAZMLX010000069.1:3443-10933 GCA_964567275.1 uncultured Thiopseudomonas sp.
GTTCGGTGATGAGGGACGATCAGGCAGTGGCCTTGTCATCCTTTTTCAAACTTGCTGGCGGCCAGTTATCAAGCCGCATACCCAGTGAGAGACCACGTTGTGCCAATACATCCTTGATTTCAGTCAGGGATTTCTTGCCCAGGTTAGGCGTTTTCAGCAGCTCTACTTCGGTGCGCTGGATCAGGTCACCAATGTAGTAAATGCTTTCGGCCTTCAGGCAGTTGGCGGAACGCACAGTAAGCTCCAGGTCGTCGACAGGACGCAGCAGGATGGGATCAACCTCTTCCTCGGCCTTGTCTTCAACCGGCTGGACTTCCGCTTGCAGGTCAACAAAGGCTGCCAGCTGATGCTGCAGGATTGTTGCACAACGGCGGATTGCCTCTTCCGGCTCCAGGGTGCCATTGGTCTCAAGATCAATGATCAGCTTGTCCAGGTCGGTGCGCTGTTCCACACGGGCGTTTTCAACCACGTAGGAAACACGGCGTACCGGGCTGAACAGGGCGTCGATCTGCAGGCGGCCGATGCTGCGGCTCTCGTCCTCGTCGGAAAGACGGGAGTCGGCAGCCTCATAGCCACGGCCGCGCGCAATGCGCAGACGCATGTTGAGGTCGCCGTTGTCAGCCAGATTGGCAATAACGTGGTCCGGATTAACGATTTCCACATCATGATCCAGCTGGATATCGGCTGCAGTTACCACACCCGGGCCTTGCTTTTTCAATGTGAGCGTGGCTTCTTCACGCCCGTGCATTTTCACCGCCAGGCCTTTAAGGTTCAGCAGGATCTCAATGACATCCTCCTGAACTCCGTCCATGGCGCTGTACTCGTGCAGGACGCCGTCAATTTCAACTTCGACAACCGCACAGCCCGGCATGGACGACAACAGAATGCGACGCAGCGCATTGCCCAGGGTGTGACCAAAGCCACGCTCGAGAGGCTCAAGCGTGATTTTGGCGCGGGTCGGGCTGACCGATTCGACTTTAATTTGACGAGGGGTCAGAAACTCATTTACCGAAATCTGCATGGATACACCTATTTTCTAGCCCTTACTTGGAGTAGAGCTCGACAATCAGGCTCTCGTTGATGTCGGAAGACAGATCGCTACGGTCTGGAGCGTTTTTGAACACACCGGACTTCTTCTCTGCATCCACTTCAACCCACTGGACGCGGCCGCTTTGACCAGCCAGTTCCAGTGCCTGAGCGATACGAAGCTGGTTCTTGGATTTTTCGCGTACGGCAACCACATCACCCGGCTGAACCTGATAGCTGGGGATGTTGACGGTTTGACCGTTGATGCTGATGGCCTTGTGAGAAACCAGCTGACGGGATTCGGCGCGGGTTGCACCAAAGCCCATACGGTAGACAACGTTGTCCAGACGGCTTTCCAGCAGTTGCAGCAGGTTTTCACCGGTTGCACCCTTGCGACGGGCTGCTTCTTTGTAATAACCGTGGAACTGACGCTCCAGTACACCGTAGATACGGCGAACTTTTTGCTTTTCGCGCAACTGGGTGCCGTACTCGGACAGGCGACCACGACGCTGACCGTGCTGGCCAGGTGCGGTTTCAATGTTGCACTTGGATTCAATCGCGCGTGAACCGCTCTTCAGAAAGAGGTCGGTACCTTCACGACGGGACAGTTTGCATTTGGGACCAATATAACGAGCCATTTCTTACTGTCTCCTATTACACGCGGCGCTTCTTCGACGGACGGCACCCGTTGTGGGGGATAGGCGTAACGTCGGTGATGCTGGAAATTTTATAACCGCATGCATTAAGAGCACGAACGGCGGATTCACGACCTGGACCAGGACCCTTGACGTTGACGTCAAGGTTCTTCAGGCCATATTCCAGGGCTGCCTGACCGGCACGCTCTGCAGCCACCTGGGCAGCAAAGGGCGTGCTCTTGCGCGAGCCGCGGAAACCGGAACCACCAGAAGTAGCCCATGACAGGGCGTTGCCCTGACGGTCGGTGATGGTGATGATGGTGTTGTTGAAGGAAGCATGGATGTGGGCGATGCCATCAACCACTGTCTTCCTGACCTTCTTGCGAGGACGAGCAGCTGCTTTAGCCATAATAAAATTCCTGTTCGCTCCGGAGCATTACTTGCGGATTGGCTTGCGTGGACCTTTACGGGTACGCGCATTGGTTTTGGTACGCTGACCATGAACGGGCAGGCCACGACGGTGACGCAGGCCGCGGAAGCAACCCAGGTCCATCAGACGCTTGATGTTCATGTTGATTTCACGACGCAGGTCGCCTTCGGTAGTCAGCTTGCCAACTTCGGAACGCAGAGTTTCGATCTGCTCGTCGGACAGATCCTGAATTTTTGCTGCCGGATTGATACCGGTAGCAGCACAGATGCTCTGTGCTGTGGGCCGACCAATACCATAGATATAGGTCAGCGAGATAACAGTATGCTTGTTATCCGGAATGTTTACGCCTGCAATACGGGCCATTCAATTAAACTCCAAATGACAGCAACCGGCGCCCCGGAAGCCAGGAAAAGGGCGCAGATTTTAACGCTGTGGATTACAAAATACAACCCGCTAGCACACTAGCTAGCGGGCCACATCACATCACATTTAGCCCTGACGCTGCTTGTGACGAGGTTCTGCCTTGCAGATCACCCGGATAACGCCTTCGCGACGGATGATTTTGCAGTTACGGCAAAGTTTTTTTACGGAAGCACGAACTTTCATCGTTTTCTCCTGCTCGCGGGATCAGCGCAACAAACCGTTGCCGCCATAGCCCTTGAGGTTTGACTTCTTCATTAAGGAATCGTACTGGTTGGAAACGAGGTGCGATTGTACCTGTGACATAAAGTCCATCACAACCACAACCACAATCAGCAGCGAAGTTCCGCCCAGATAAAAGGGTACGTTGGCCGCCACCACCAGAAACTGGGGCAACAGACAAACGGCCGTCATGTACAGCGAGCCAAACACGGTCAGCCGGGTCAGTACGCCATCAATGTAGCGGGCTGACTGCTCACCCGGACGAATGCCCGGAATGAAGGCACCCGACTTTTTCAGGTTCTCGGCCACTTCCTTGGGGTTGAACATCAAGGCGGTGTAGAAGAAACAGAAAAAGATGATGCCCGCACTGAACAGAATAATGTTCAGCGGCTGCCCTGGCGCCAACGCCTGGGACACATCGCTTAACCAGCCCATGCTTTCCGACTTGCCAAACCACTCGCCCAGCGAAGCCGGGAACAGCAGAATGCTGCTGGCAAAAATGGCCGGGATTACGCCCGCCATGTTCACCTTGAGCGGCAGGTGGCTTTTCTGTGCAGCAAACACCTTGTTGCCTTGCTGACGCTTGGCATAGTTGACAATGATGCGGCGCTGGCCACGCTCGACAAATACCACAAAGCCGATAATGGCCACAGCCAGCAGGCCGATCACCATCAGGGCAAAGATATTGATGTCACCCTGACGGGCCGACTCGAACGACTGGCCAATGGCAGAAGGCAGTCCGGACACGATACCGGCAAAAATCAGCATGGAAATGCCGTTGCCAATACCGCGCTCGGTAATCTGCTCGCCCAGCCACATCATGAACATGGCACCTGCCACAAAGGTGGTAATCGCCAGGAAGTAGAAGTGGAAGCTGGCAGTAAAGGTAACACCCTGACTGGCCAGTCCCATCGACATGCCAAACGCCTGTACCAGCGCCAGGGCCAGCGTACCGTAACGGGTATACTGGCTGATCTTGCGCCGGCCGGCCTCGCCTTCCTTCTTCAGCTGACCCAGACGGGGGCTGACGGCTGTCATCAGCTGCATGATGATCGATGCGGAAATGTAGGGCATGATGCCCAGCGCAAAGATGCTCATGCGCTCCAGCGCACCACCGGAAAACATGTTGAACAGGCTGAGAATGGTTCCCTCATTCTGTCTGAACAGGTCTGCCAGACGATCAGGATTGATACCGGGAACAGGGATATGCGCCCCGATCCGGTAGACGATGATTGCCAGAACCAGGAAGCGCAAGCGTGCCCACAACTCAGACAAACCGCCTCCGCCAACAGCAGAGAGAGAACCTTGCTTGGCCATTAGTCTTCGACCTTGCCGCCTGCAGCGATAATGGCTTCACGGGCGCCCTTGGTCGCAGCAACACCCTGCAGGGTGACAGCACGGCCTACTTCGCCGGACAGCATGACTTTAACAGTCTTGACGTTCTCGCCGATGATGTTGGCTTCTTTCAGGGTAACCAGAGTAACCAGATCGCCCTCAACCCGTGCCAGCTCGGAGGTACGCACTTCGGCGCGGTCCAGCTGCTTCTGGGAAGTGAAGCCGAATTTCGGCAAACGACGGTAGATTGGCTGTTGGCCGCCTTCGAAACCTGGAGCAACCTTGCCGCCGGAGCGGGAGGTCAGACCCTTGTGGCCGCGACCGGCAGTTTTGCCCATGCCGCTACCAATACCACGACCCAGACGGACCTTGGCAGGACGGGAGCCGGGCGCTGAACGCAAATCATTCAGTTGCATGTCTTAACCCTCAACACGGAGCATGTAGTAAGCCTTGTTGATCATGCCGCGGTTTTCCGGAGTATCCAGAACTTCAACGGTATGACCGATGCGGCGCAGGCCAAGGCCACGCACGCAGGCTTTGTGATTGGCCAGACGGCCGTTGGTGCTCTTGACCAGAGTCACCTTGATTTTTGCCTGGGACATGATTACAGAATCTCCTCGACGCTCTTGCCACGCTTGGCAGCAACGGCTTCAGGAGACTGCATGTTTTTCAGACCCTTGAAGGTTGCCTGCACCACGTTCACCGGGTTGGTGGAACCGTAGCACTTGGCAAGCACGTTCTGTACACCGGCCACTTCCAGTACGGCACGCATGGCGCCACCGGCAATCACACCGGTACCTTCCGAGGCTGGCTGCATGTAAACGTTGGACGCACCATGAACCGCACGGATCGGGTACTGCAGGGTGGAACCCTTCAGCTCGACCTGGATCATGTTGCGACGGGCAGCTTCCATGGCTTTCTGGATGGCAGCCGGTACTTCACGGGACTTGCCACGGCCATAGCCGACACGGCCCTTGCCATCACCGACCACAGTCAGGGCGGTAAAGGTAAAGATGCGGCCACCTTTTACGGTTTTGGCAACACGGTTTACCTGTACCAGCTTCTCGATGTAGCCCTCATCATTGCTTTCTTCGCGCTTGCCGCGTTTTTGCTCGTGATTTGACATAACTTAAAACTCCAGCCCGCCTTCACGAGCAGCATCAGCCAGTGCTTGCACACGGCCGTGGTACTTGAAACCGGAACGATCGAAGGCAACGCGGGTTACGCCAGCGGCCTTGGCACGCTCGGCAATCAGTGCACCCACTTTTTTGGCAGCTTCGACGTTGCCAGTGGCGCCTTCGCGCAGAGCCTTGTCCAGAGTGGAAGCAGAAGCGATTACCTTGCCGCCGTCGGCAGAAATCACCTGTGCATAAATGTGCTGCGAAGAACGGTTGACGCAGAGGCGCACAGCCTCCAGCTCCTGCATTTTCAGGCGTGCTTTGCGTGCACGACGCAGTCTTGAAACTTTCTTGTCGCTCATGGCTACACCTTACTTCTTCTTGGCTTCTTTACGACGCACTACTTCTTCAGCGTAGCGCACACCCTTGCCTTTATATGGCTCAGGACGACGGTATTCGCGGATTTCCGCAGCAACCTGGCCCAGTACCTGCTTGTCGATACCACGCAACACCAGATCGGTGGCGCTTGGCGCTTCGGCAGTTACGTTGGCAGGCAGCTGGTACTCGACCGGATGCGAGAAGCCCAGAGACAGGTTGACCACACTGCCGCTAACCTGGACACGGTAACCCACGCCCACCAGTTGCAGCTTGCGCTCAAAACCCTGACTAACGCCAACAACCATGTTGTTGACCAGGGCACGGGTAGTACCCGCCATGGCGCGCGATTGCTGATCGCCGTTGCGGGCAGCAAAACGCAGAGTAGAGGCATCCTGGCTGATTTCAACAGCAGGGTGCAGGGTCATCTGCAGTGTGCCTTTGGCACCCTTGACGGTGACGTTTTCGCCGTCAAGCTTGAATTCAACACCCGCTGGCAGAGCGACGGGGTTATTGGCAATACGAGACATGCTTCCCCCTTAGAATACGCTGCACAGCACTTCGCCGCCGATACCGGCTGCGCGGGCTTCACGATCGGTCATCACACCCTTGCTGGTGGAGACAATGGCCACACCCAGACCATCACGCACCTTTGGCAGGGCGCTGGCAGCCTTGTACTGACGCAGGCTCGGGCGGCTGACGCGCTTGATCTCTTCAATAACGGGGCGACCTTCGAAGTACTTGAGTTCGATAGTCAATTCAGATTTAACGCCTTCGCTGACCTGAAAATCTGCAACATAGCCTTCGTTCTTGAGAACCTGGGCTACAGCAACCTTCACACGGGATGAAGGCATGCTTACTGCGGATTTTTCAGCCATCTGGGCATTACGGATACGGGTCAGCATGTCTGCCAACGGGTCCTGCATACTCATGGGCTTAAAGCTCCTGTTAATCAATCAGCGAAATGCTGAAAAAGGACGGGAATAAAAGGCATCCCCGTGCGAGCCGGACATTTTATAGAGAGTCCAGAAACGAATCAAGCCCCTTGCGGGGCTTGATTCAGTTTTACTGCATTACCAGCTGGATTTAACCAGACCTGGTACATCGCCACGCATGGCAGCTTCACGCAGCTTGTTGCGGCCCAGGCCGAACTTGCGATACACGCCATGTGGACGACCGGTGATGCGGCAGCGGCTGCGCAGACGGGCAGCACTGGCATCACGGGGTTGCTTCTGCAATGCCACCTGTGCTTCCCAGCGCTCTTCCGCACTGGAAGCCGGATTGGCAATTACCGCTTTCAGCGCAGCACGCTTTGCAGCGAACTTCGCTACCGTGCGCTGACGCTTGTGCTCACGGTTGATCATGCTTTTCTTGGCCATTTCCTGTCCTCACTGACGGAAGGGGAATTTGAAGGCGTTCAGCAAAGCACGGCCTTCTTCATCGTTACGGGCGGTGGTAGTCAGGGTAATATCCAGACCACGCAGCGCATCGATCTTGTCGTAATCGATTTCCGGGAAGATGATCTGCTCTTTAACGCCCATGCTGTAGTTGCCGCGGCCGTCGAACGAACGCGGGTTCAGGCCACGGAAGTCACGCACCCGTGGCAGGGAGATGGAGAGCAGGCGATCCAGGAATTCGTACATGCGATCGTTGCGCAGTGTAACTTTGACGCCAATCGGCCAACCATCACGGATTTTGAAACCTGCGATGGACTTGCGGGAATACGTAATGATTCCTTTCTGGCCAGTGATTTTTTCCAGGTCGGCCAGAGCATTCTCGATAATTTTCTTATCGGTCACTGCTTCGCCCAGACCCATGTTGAGTGTAATTTTGGTTACACGGGGAACTTCCATTACGTTGGCCAGCTTCAGTTCTTCCTTCAGCTTGGCGGCAATTTCGTTCCGGTAAATTTCTTTCAATCGTGCCATG
>CAZMLX010000070.1:0-10798 GCA_964567275.1 uncultured Thiopseudomonas sp.
CTGCCGAAGAGAAAAAGGGCTGGTTTGCCCGCCTGCGTCAGGGTCTGGCCCGCACCAGTGCCGGGCTGGGCGAAGGGGTTGCCACCCTGTTCCTGGGGCGCAAAAGCATTGACGATGACCTGTTCGAAGAGCTGGAAACCCAGCTGTTGATGGCGGATGTCGGGGTCGAGGCCACCAGCGACATCATCGGGCGGCTGACCCAGCGGGTTAAACGCAAGGAACTGGCCGACAGCGATGCCCTGTTCAAGGCGCTGCAGGATGAGTTGCAGGCTTTGCTGGAACCGGTTGAACAGCCGCTGGCGCTGAACGGCCAGGCTCCCCAGGTCATTCTGGTGGTGGGCGTCAACGGCGCCGGCAAAACCACCACTATTGGCAAGCTGGCGTCACGGCTGCAAAAAGAAGGCAAGAAAGTGATGCTGGCGGCGGGCGATACCTTCCGTGCCGCTGCGGTTGAGCAGCTGCAGGTGTGGGGCGAGCGCAACAACATCCCGGTGATTGCCCAGCACACCGGTGCCGACGCCGCTTCGGTCATTTACGACGCCGTTGAAGCGGCCCGGGCCCGGGGTGTTGACGTGCTGATTGCCGACACGGCCGGCCGCCTGCACAACAAGGATCACCTGATGGAAGAGCTGAAAAAGGTACAGCGGGTGATGTCCCGGCTGGACGAGACGGCTCCCCACGAAGTTTTGCTGGTGCTGGATGCCGGCACCGGCCAGAACGCCATCAATCAGGCCCGCCAGTTTGGCGAGGCGGTTACCGTGACCGGGCTGGCGCTGACCAAGCTGGACGGCACCGCCAAGGGCGGGGTGATTTTCGCCCTGGCCAAACAGTTCGGCATACCGGTACGTTTTATCGGTGTCGGTGAAGGCATTGACGATTTGCGGCCCTTTGTGGCCAAAGATTTTGTGCGGGCGCTGTTCAGCAGCAGGGATGCCGGATGATACGTTTCGAAAGAGTTGCCAAGCGCTATGCCAATGGCCACGTCGGCTTGCACGAACTGAGCGTACATGTGCGCCGTGGCGAGTTTCTGTTTGTCACCGGCCACTCCGGTGCCGGCAAGAGCACCATGATGCGCCTGCTGCTGGCGATGGAGCGTCCCACAGCGGGCAAACTGCTGATGGCCGGCCAGGACCTGGGCAAAATCCGCAATTCGCAAATTCCCTTCCTGCGCCGCCAGATCGGGGTGGTGTTCCAGAACCACCAGCTGCTGTTCGACCGCAGCGTGTTTGAGAACGTGGCGCTGCCGCTGCACATCCTCGGCCTGTCCCGGGAGGAGGTTAACGCCCGGGTCAGCCTGGCGCTGGAGCGGGTTAGCCTCAAGGACAAGGCGCTACAGTCTCCGGCTGATCTTTCGACCGGGCAGCAGCAGCGGGTGGGCATTGCCCGTGCCATAGTGCACCAGCCGGCATTGTTGCTGGCGGACGAACCCACCGGCAACCTCGACCCCAAGCTGGCGGCCGAAATCATGGGTGTGTTCGAAGACATCAACCGCCTTGGAACCACCGTCATTATTGCCAGCCACGATCTGGCACTGATTGCCCGCATGCGCCAGCGCATGCTGACATTACAACGTGGTCGCCTGATTGGTGACGGAGAAGCCAGCTGATGAGCGCCCAACTAACACCGGATCAGCCCGGCACCCGCATTGGTGCCAGTGAACGCCAGCCTGTGGACGGGCCGCCGCAAGAACAGGCGGGTGGCAAGGCCCTGCTGCGCAGCTGGCTGGCCAGTCACAAAGCCAGCTTTCTCGACAGTGTGCAGCGCATTGTCCGGCAGCCGTTTGGCAGTTTTTTTACCTGCCTGGTGATTGCCGTTGCACTGAGCCTGCCGATGGGGCTGACCCTGCTGCTCAATAATCTGGGCCAGCTGGGCGCATCCTGGCAGCAGGCTGCCCGCATCTCGATTTTTTTCCAGCTTGATACCACCGACCAGCAGGCGCAGGCGCTGATGAAAGACCTGCAGGCCCATGACGGCATTGCCGAGGTGCGCTGGATCAGCCGTGAACAGGCGCTGCTTGACTTCTCCAGCTTTTCCGGGCTGGGCCAGGTATTACGGGAGCTGCCCGACAATCCGTTGCCGTCCAGCCTGCTGGTGACACCCCGGCAGGTCGACCCGGTGGGCTTGCAGGAACTGGTTCACAGCCTGGAAAACATGCCCCATGTACATCAGGTGCAAATGGACCTGCAATGGGTGGAGCGGCTGGCCGCCATGCTCAAGCTGGGCGAGCGCTTTATCTTTGCGCTGACCGTGCTGCTGATTGCTGCCCTGCTGCTGGTGGTGGGCAACACCATCCGCCTGCACATTGAAAACCGCCGTATCGAAATTGAGGTCATCAAGCTGGTCGGTGGCACCGACGGCTATGTACGCCGGCCGTTTCTATATATGGGGGCACTGTACGGCATTGGCGGCGGCTGCCTGGCCTGGTTGCTGCTGGTGTGGGGCTTTATGTGGCTGGATGACTCGGTGGTTGAGCTGGCACAGCTGTATGGCAGTGATTTCAGCCTGGATGGGGTACCACTGGAAGATGGCTTTTCTTTGTTGACTGGTGCAGTATTGCTGGGTTACATAGGTGCCTGGCTGGCCGTGGCGCGTCATTTGCGCGAACTGTTGCCGAGCTGAATGGTATCCTGTTACCGCATGATAGCCAATGTTTAACTGAACTTATCCACAGAGATGCGGTCTGAGCACTTGACTGGCAAGACCATAGATTTGAGGAACAATCGCATGACCACTACAACTGCCTTGCAACCTGTACAGATGCTGAGCCCGGGTGCCAACCTGCAGGCTTATGTGCACTCGGTCAACAGCATCCCGCTGCTGACCGTCGAGCAGGAGCGCGAGTTGGGTGAGCGTCTGTATTATGAGCAGGACCTGGATGCTGCCCGCCAGCTGGTGATGGCGCATTTGCGTTTTGTGGTACACATTGCCCGCAGTTACTCCGGCTACGGGCTGGCTCAGGCCGACCTGATCCAGGAAGGCAACGTGGGCCTGATGAAAGCGGTCAAACGCTACAATCCGGAAAAAGGCGTGCGGCTGGTGTCCTTTGCCGTGCACTGGATCAAGGCTGAAATTCACGAGTTCGTGCTGCGCAACTGGCGCATCGTCAAGGTGGCTACCACCAAGGCCCAGCGCAAGCTGTTCTTCAACCTGCGCAGCCAGAAAAAAGGCTTCAACTGGTTGAGCCACGATGAAGCCAGTGCCGTGGCCGACAGCCTGGGCGTGGACGTGCGTGACGTGCATGAAATGGAAAGCCGGTTGACCGGTCACGACATGGCCTTTGACCCGCTGGATGCCGATGACGACGAAGGCAGCTTTGCCCCGGCCCAGTATCTGGAAGACCACAGCGCCGACCCGGCACTGCGTTACGAAGCCGAGCACACCGCCGACAGCGAAAGCAACAGCCTGTACCAGGCGCTGGAGCAGCTCGACGAACGCAGCCGGGATATTGTCCAGCAGCGCTGGCTCAACGAAGAAAAAGCCACCCTTCACGAGCTGGCCGACAAGTATGGCGTTTCTGCCGAACGCATCCGCCAGCTTGAGCAAAACGCCATGAAAAAGCTGAAGGGCTCAATGCTGGCCTGACCCGTGGCAATGAAAAAAAGGGCCGGATACATGAGTGGCTTAATGTATCCGGCCCTTTTGTTTGTCAGGTTCGTTATCCCCCGTCATTCTCGTAGCGAAGCGGGGTTGAAGAATCTATCCTCCGTCATTCTGCGCGCAGCGAAGTGGAGTTGCAGAATCCATCCTCCGTCATTCTGCACGCAGCGAAGCGTAGTTGCAGAATCCATAGGGGTTTTTGGCTTCGGTGTGGCAGCCAGAGCAAGGCACTCCGCAAAGCTCACGCCCACGTGCCGAAGCAAGCTTCGTCACGCAGACAAGGCTTTGCTCCGGCCTCGCCCTGTCTGCGGATACACCGTGCCGTTTGGGGGAGTGTAGCCCGGCTGCGCCGGGCTGCTGTCGCTATGGTTTAACCCGTCATCACCCGACTTGATCGGGTGATCTCTCTTAGAACAGTACTAAACTGGCCCATGCCGTCATTCTGCACGCAGCGTAGCGGACTTGAAGAATCCATCCTCCGTCATTCTGCACGTAGCGAAGCGTAGTTGTAGAATCTATAGGGGTTTTTGGCTTCGGTGCGGCAGGCAGGGTGAGGCACTCCGCAAAGCTCGCGCCCACGTGCCGAAGCAAGCTTCGTCACGCGGACAAGGCTTTGCTCCGGCCTCGCCCTGCCTGCGGATACACCGTGTCGTTTGAGGGAGTAGCCCGGCTGCGCCGGGCTGCTGTCGCTATGGTTTAACCCGTCATCATGGTTTAACCCGTCATCACCCGACTTGATCGGGTGATCTCTCTCAGAACAGTACTAAACTGGCCCATGCCGTCATTCTGCACGCAGCGAAGCGTAGTTGCAGAATCCATAGGGGTTTTTGGCTTCGGTGTGGCAGCCAGAGCAAGGCACTCCGCAAAGCTCACGCCCACGTGCCGAAGCAAGCTTCGTCACGCAGACAAGGCTTTGCTCCGGCCTCGCCCTGTCTGCGGATACACCGTGCCGTTTGGGGGAGTGTAGCCCGGCTGCGCCGGGCTGCTGTCGCTATGGTTTAACCCGTCATCACCCGACTTGATCGGGTGATCTCTCTTAGAACAGTACTAAACTGGCCCATGCCGTCATCCTGCACGCAGCGCAGCGAAGCTGCAGGATCCATTGCGCTGGTGCTGGCTTAGGTGTGGCAGGCAAGGCTTAGAGCCTGCGTCTCTCCGTCATTCCGCAGGGTATTTTTCCGTTTTTAGGCGGACTTGAAACGTTCCAGCAGGCTGAACAGTGCCATGCCGGCGAGCATGGCGGCAATGAAAATACCGCCTTTGACCAGCTGTCCCGCACCGGGCAGTACCAGTGCCGGGCCGGGGCAGATGCCGGCCAGTCCCCAGCCGATGCCAAACAGGGCGCTGCCGATGATCAGGCGGCGATCGATCAGTGTGCTGGTTGGCAGTTGCAGGGCACCGCCCAGCAGCGAGCGGCCACGGCGAATGACCAGGGTAAAGCCGAGCAGGCCGATGGTCACGGCGCCGCCCATCACCAGGGCCAGTGAGGGGTCCCAGTTGCCGGCCAGGTCGAGAAAGCCTTGCACCTTGGCAGGGTTGCTCATGCCGGAAATGATCAGGCCCAGGCCAAACAGCAGGCCCAGCAGAAAAGAAACCAGACTATACATGGCAGGCCTCACACCAGCAGATGACGAAGAACGAATACAGTGGCAAAGCCTGTTGCCATAAAGCACAGGGTGGCCACCAGCGAACGCACTGACAGACGGGAAAGGCCGCACACGCCGTGGCCGCTGGTACAGCCGGAGCCGTAACGCGCGCCAAAACCGGTGAGCAGTCCGGCAACCATCAGCAGTGGCCAGTCGGCATCAATGCGGCTTTCCGGCAGCACGGCAAACAGCCCGTACAGCAGCGGCGCCAGTACCAGCCCGGCCACAAAGGCCAGCCGCCACAGGCGTTCGCTGGCAGGGCGGGCGTTGAATGCGCCGGCAAGGATGCCGCTAATGCCGGCAATGCGGCCCAGCAGCAACAGCACCAATATCGCCGACAGCCCGATCAGCAGGCCGCCGCCCAGGGCGGTGTAGGGAGTAAAGTTTGACCAGTCAAGTGTCATGGCATTTAAGCACCCATAGAAAATAAGACAGAACGCCCCGCACCGGTTAAGGGCAGGGCGTGGCAAGCGGCTATAGTATCGGTGTTATCCGGATACTTATCAAACAGATATTATGTCTGTTATGTCGACATGTGTCGGGCTCAGAACAACCAGCCGTAGGCGACGCCCAGGCTGTGCTGATCCATTTTCAGACGCGCCTGGCCGCCCATAGGCAGTTCGCCCTTGACCGAGCTGCTGAAGGCATGGGTATAGGCCAGGCTCAGTTCGCCATGCTCGCCGGTACGCCAGGTGGCGCCCAGACTGGCGTGATTCTTGACCACACCGGGGGCGAGGATGTTCAGCATCACCTGGCTGGAGCGGATGACCTGGGACGCATGGCTGTAGCCGGCACGCAGGGTCAGACGCTCAGTGGCTTGATAGCTGACACCGAACTTGGCAATGCTCTGGTCACGCCAGCCAAAGCCGGGCCCGTTGGAACTACCAAAGAGTCCATTGATCATCAGGTTGCCTACCGGCTTGATCTTGCTGTACTCAATGCGCTGCAGGTCGCCAGCCAGCGTCAGACGCGGGGTCGCCTGCCAGGCCAGGCCCAGGCCGTAACTGGCCGGCGCATCAAAGCTGCCCTGATCGGCAAACAGCCCCTTGTACTTGTTGAACTTGCCCATGTAGGTTTTGCTGGCATAGGTCAGGCCCAGGGTGAGGCCGGGAGTGATCTCGCCGGTGTAACCCACCCGTACGCCCCAGCCGGTGCTGGAGTCTTTGCCACGGTTGGAAAAATGGCCGGGTGCTTGCGACATGTGGGCAAAGCCCTGAATGCCCTTGGCCTCAAAACGCTGGTAAGCCAGGTTGAGCGACAGGCCCACGGCATGCTGCGGGTTGATGCGAAACGCCAGCGACGGCGAGATATACAGTTGTTCCAGATTGACACCGGCCGAGCCGGGACCGCCGAACGGATTGGTTTTGTAATCGGTATTCATGCCGCCGTGGCCATAAATGGCAAAGCCGGTCGCCCACTGCGGGTTGAGCTGGCGCACATAGCCCAGCTCGGGAATCAGAAAGCGTTTTTTACCGTTGCCGGAATAGGAGCCGTTCATCATCGGGTTGCCAGTAATGCGGGTATCCCGCCGTGGCTGAAACAGGCTGGCGCCGATATCGGCACGGTTGCCGACATAGGCGATGCCGGCCGGGTTGCTGGCTGCTGCCAGACTGTCTTGTGGCAGGGCGATGCTGACCCCGGCCATACCCTGGGACTTGATACCGTAACCGTGGGAAAAATAACCGTTGGTGGCCTGGGCCAGTGCCGGGGCCAACAGGGTCAGTAACAGGGTAGAGGAGACAAGACGCAGGGGAATCATAGTGCTTTTCCAGGCAGAATCGAATGAGGGGCGCATTCTATCTGCCTTGATATTATTTAAGAAAGAATAAATAAAGATGTCTTTATTCTTTTGTGGAATAAAAAGCTGTGATTAGTCACGCAACGGCATGCGCCGTGCCACGACGCACAGAATAACCACTGCACAGCCCAGGCCACTCAACGCCATTGGCAGGGTCGACAGAGTGGTGGGGGTCAGGTTGACCAGGAAGTTGCAAATACCGGCCAGCAGAAACTGCATCATGCCCATCAGCGACGAGGCGATGCCGGCAAAGCGCCCGGCATAACTCATGGTTACCGCCGACAGGTTGCCCATGATCATGCCCAGGCTGGAAGTGGTCATGGCCAGCAAGATGGCAAAGCTCCACACCTGGGCATGACCACTGGCCACCAGCAGCGCCAGCAGGCTGGCGCCGAGCATGAAACAGGCCAGCCCGACATAGAGCGCCTGCAATACCGAATAACGCTTGAGCAGGGACAGGTTGATCTGGCTGGTAACGATCAGCCCGCAGGCCGCCGCTCCGAAAATCAGGCTGTACGCGGTGGGTGACAGGCCAAAGTGGCCGATGAACACAAAGGGCGAGCTGCTGACATAGACAAACAGCGCCCCCAGAATTAATCCGGAGGCCAGGGTATAGAGCAGAAACCGCGGGTGGCTGAGCAGCTGCAAATAGTTGCGGGTAATGGCGCGAACGGAAATGGGAATGCGCCGTTCGGGCAGCAGGGTTTCCGGCAGCATCTTCCAGCTGAAGGCAAAGGCCAGCACGCCGGCGGCCACCAGAGCCCAAAAAATCAGCTGCCAGCTGCCCAGCAGCAAAATGCTGCCGCCAATCAGCGGTGCAGTGATGGGAGCAATCATGGTGACCTGCATCAGCATGGAAAACGCCCGTGCTGCCTGTTGGGTGTCGCAGATGTCGGCAACGATCGCCCGTGGCGTGACAGCGCCGGCCGCCGCCCCCAGCGCCTGGAGAAAGCGGGCCACCAGCAGCATCTCGAAACTTTGCGCCAGCGTGGCCAGCAACGAGCCCAGCGTAAACAGGACGACACCGCCCAGCAGCGGAGCCCGCCGGCCATAGCGGTCCAGCAGCGGGCCGTAAAGTCCCTGTCCCAGCGCCAGCCCGACCAGGAAAATGGTCAGGGTTTGCTGTACCTGTTCGGGACTGATACCCAGCCCGGTACCCACCGCCGGAAAGGCCGGCAAATACATGTCAATGGCGGCAGCGACCAGGGCATTGAGCAATGCCAGCAGAACAATCAGGCGCAAGGTCAGGGCAGGAACTCGGGAAACGGAAGGCATGGACAGGACCGGTCATCATAAGGGCGCTCACTATACCGCAAAGGGCGGGACGCCGTATGCAGTAGCAGAGCAGCCGGACCTAAAGCGGGTTATCCGCCCAGCATGGCCCGGATATCGGCCAGTGCGCTGCTGGCCCGGGCCTGCTTGACCTCTTTGGGCGCTTCGTCCAGCCCTTCCCAGGTCAGATCTTCCGCCGGCAGCTCGTCGAGAAAACGGCTGGGCGTACATTCGATCACTTCGCCATACTGCTTGCGCTTGCTGGCCAGCGTCAACGTCAGGTTCTGGCGGGCGCGGGTAATGCCGACATAAGCCAGTCGGCGCTCTTCCTCGACGGTCTCCGCCTCGATGCTGGAGCGGTGCGGCAGGATTTCCTCTTCCATGCCCATGATATACACCACCGGAAACTCCAGCCCCTTGGAGGCATGCAGGGTCATCATCTGCACGCCATCAGCACCCTCGGCTTCTTCTTCCTGGCGTTCCAGCATGTCGCGCAGCACCAGCTTGGCGATGGCATCCTCGATGGTCAGCTCGCCGTCTTCGTCACGCTCCAGCGTGTTTTTCACCGCGTCCAGCAAAAACTGCACGTTGGCCATGCGGTATTCGGCGGCCTTTTCGCTGGAACTGTTCTGGCGAATCCAGTTTTCGTAGTCGATATCCAGCAGCATCTCGTTGAGCGCCGCCATAGGATCGTCGCTAAAGCAACGCTGGCGTAGCTTGTCCATGTAGTGTTTGAAGCGTGACAGACGCTCGGTGTAACGCTCGGCCAGCTGCTCGCCCAGCCCCAGCTCGGCACTGGCTTCATACAGCGACAGCTTGCGGGCGGTGGCATAGGCGCTGAGTTTTTCCAGCGTGGCCGAACCGATTTCACGGCGCGGCACGTTGATCACCCGCAGGTAGGCGTTGTCGTCATCCGGGTTGATCAGCAGGCGGAAGTAGGACATCAGATCTTTTACTTCCTGACGGCTGAAAAAGCTGGTGCCACCGGTCAGCCGGTAGGGGATCTTGTGCACCTGCAACTTCAGCTCCATCAGTTTGGCCTGATAGTTGCCCCGGTAAAGGATGGCAAAGTCGTTGTAGGGACGGCCGGTGCGCAGGTGTTCGGTGAGGATTTCCACCGCAATGCGTTCCGCTTCAGAGTCTTCGTTGCGGCAGCGCAGCACGCGGATCGGATCGCCAAAGCCCATATCGCTCCACAGTTGTTTCTGGAACACGTGCGGGTTGTTGGCAATCAGCGTATTGGCACATTTCAGGATGCGGCCGGTGGAACGGTAGTTCTGCTCCAGCATGATCACCTTCAGCGAGGGAAAATCCTCTTTCAGCTGCATCAGGTTTTCCGGCCGTGCGCCGCGCCAGGCGTAAATCGACTGGTCATCGTCACCGACCACGGTAAATTGCGCCCGCTCTTTAACCAGCAGTTTGACTAGCAGGTACTGGCTGGCGTTGGTGTCCTGGTATTCGTCCACCAGCATATAGCGCACCCGGTTGCGCCACTTGTCCAGCACCTCGGGGTGGTTCTGGAACAGTTTGACCGGCTGCAAAATCAGGTCGTCAAAATCCACCGCGTTGTAGGCTTTCAACGTGCGCTGGTAGTGGATATACACCACGGCAGCGGTCTGTTCTTTCGGGTTGCGAGCCTGTTCCAGCGCCTGCTCCGGCAGGATCAGATCGTTCTTCCACTGGCCGATCAGGTTTTTGATTTCATCCACGCCGTCATCGCCGGCGTATTCTTTCTGCATGATATCGGTGAGCAGGTTTTTAACGTCACTGTCGTCAAAAATGGAAAAACCGCTTTTGTAACCCAGCTGCGCATGTTCACGGCGGATGATGTTCAGGCCCAGATTGTGGAAGGTGGAGACCGTCAGGCCATGGCCCTCACGGCCCCGCAGCAGCGAGCCGACCCGCTCCTTCATCTCCCGTGCCGCCTTGTTGGTAAAGGTCACGGCTACTATGTAGCGTGCAGAAATGCCACATTGCTGCACCAGATAGGCGATCTTGCGGGTGATCACGCTGGTCTTGCCGGAACCGGCACCGGCCAGCACCAGCACCGGGCCGCTGATGGCGTGGACAGCTTCTTGCTGGCGGGGATTAAGGCGGCTCATGGCTGGTTTTCCGGTGGTGTTTTTTGAAGGGGTGGGGATTTTAGCACTGCGGTGCAAGGCTGTGGTGGTGTCGGGTGCAGGCTGCCGCTGGTTCGGCCTGCGGCCAAACCGCTAAAGGCCTGTACCCGACACCACCACAGCCCAATATCTCCTTGTGCGGGGGGAGAGATTAGGTCCGCCTTTGGCGGACTGCTGTCGCTGTGCTGCGGGCACACCGGGCCGTTTGGGGGAGTGGCCCGGCTGCGCCGGGCTGCTGTCGCCTGTTGGTTGATGGTTATGTAGGTACTTGTGCTTTCCCCGTCATTCTCGCATAGCGGAGCGGAGTCGCAGAATCCATGGTTTTTTGGCTTCGGTGTGGTGGTCGGTGGTGCTTTTTGGCTTCG
>CAZMLX010000071.1:0-10789 GCA_964567275.1 uncultured Thiopseudomonas sp.
CACCTTCTATTTCAACGCCAACATGCTGCTGCGCACCCATACCTCGCCGGTACAGGTGCGCACCATGGAAGCCCAGCAGCCGCCCATCCGCATTGTTTGCCCGGGCCGTGTTTACCGCTGCGACTCGGATATCACCCACTCACCAATGTTCCACCAGGTGGAAGGCCTGTTGATTGACGAAGACGTCAACTTCGCTGACCTCAAGGGCACCATCGAGGAGTTTCTGCGGGTGTTCTTTGAAAAGGATCTGGCGGTTCGTTTCCGTCCGTCGTTCTTCCCGTTCACCGAGCCATCCGCCGAAGTGGATATGCAGTGCGTAATGTGCAACGGCGACGGCTGCCGCGTGTGCAAGCAGACCGGCTGGCTGGAAGTCATGGGCTGCGGCATGGTGCATCCCAATGTGCTGCGCATGAGCGGCATCGACACCGAAAAATACCGTGGCTTTGCCTTTGGCATGGGCGTGGAGCGGCTGGCCATGCTGCGTTACGGGGTGAACGACTTGCGTCTGTTCTTCGACAATGACCTGCGCTTTCTGGCGCAATTTCGTTAATTCAGGCCAAGGAGAACAGCATGAAATTTAGTGAACAGTGGCTGCGTAGCCTGGTTAACCCCAATGTAAACCGTGACCAACTGGTGGCCCGCCTGTCCATGGCCGGTCTGGAAGTGGATGCGGTCGAGCCGGTAGCCGGCGAGTTTAGTGGCGTGGTCGTGGGTGAAGTTCTGGAATGCGGTCAGCACCCGGACGCCGACAAGCTCAGCCTGTGTGTGGTCAGCGATGGCGAGCAGCAGGTCAATGTGGTCTGCGGTGCGCCCAACGCCCGTGCCGGCCTGAAAGTGGCCTTTGCCAAAGTCGGCGCCGTGTTGCCCGGCGATTTCAAGATCAAAAAAGCCAAGCTGCGTGGCGTCGAATCTTTCGGCATGCTGTGCTCGGCCGACGAGCTGAAAATCAGCGACGACCACAGCGGCATTATCGAGCTGCCGGCCGATGCGCCAGTTGGCCAGTGCCTGCGTGAGTATCTGGATCTTAACGACGTAGCGATTGAGGTTGACCTGACCCCTAACCGTGGCGACTGCCTGTCGCTGGTAGGTCTGGCGCGTGAAGTGGGTGCGCTGTACAACGTGCCGGTCAGCTATCCGGTTATCAACGAGATTACCGCCAGCCACGAGCAAACCCTGAGCGTCGAGCTGCAAGCGCCACAGGCTTGCCCACGCTATGTTGGCCGAGTGATCCGCAATGTCGATCTGAACCGCCCAACGCCGGACTGGATGAAAACCCGTCTGGAGCGCAGCGGCGTGCGCAGTATCGACCCCGCTGTAGACGTAACCAACTATGTGATGCTGGAGCTGGGCCAGCCGATGCACGCCTTCGATCTGGCGCAGATCCGTGGCGGCATCCGGGTGCGCATGGCGCAGCAGGACGAGCCTCTGACCCTGCTGGATGGCCAAGAAGTCAAACTGAACAGCGATACGCTGGTGATTGCCGACCACGAACGGGCGCTGGCGATTGCCGGTGTGATGGGCGGTGAAGACAGCGGCGTTAATGTGGAAACCACCAGGGATCTGTTCCTGGAAAGCGCCTTCTTTGACACCATCGCCGTGGCCGGCAAGGCACGCAGCTATGGTTTGCATACCGATGCCTCGCACCGTTTTGAGCGTGGTGTGGACTGGCAGCTGGCCGAGCGTGCCATTCAGCGCGCCACCGAGCTGCTGCTGGACATCGTCGGCGGCGAAGCGGGTCCGGTGATTGATGCCTGCGCTGCCGAAGCCATGCCGAAAACCGCTGAAGTTAACCTGCGTGCTGACCGGGTCAACAGCATGTTTGGCCTGGAGCTGAACGACAGCGAGATCGAAACCCTGCTTAAGCCGCTGGGTCTGCAACTCAATGCACAGGGTGCAGGGCAGTGGCAGGTACAAATCCCCAGCCACCGCTTTGATCTGGGTATCGAGGTGGACCTGATTGAAGAAGTGGGCCGCCTGTATGATTACGACCGCCTGCCGGTACGTTATCCTGCAGCCCGTCTGGCGCCGCAGAAAAAAGCCGAAGCCCGTGCCGAACTGCCGGCGCTACGCCGTCTGCTGGTCGCCCGTGGCTATCAGGAAGCGGTGACTTACAGCTTTATCGACGAAGACAGCTTTGCGCTGTTTAGCCCTGATACCAAGCCGCTGAGACTGGCCAACCCGATTTCGGCTGACCTGTCTTGTATGCGTTCATCCTTGCTGCCGGGCCTGCTCAAGGCGCTGGAGCACAACCTCAACCGCCAGCAAACCCGTGTGCGCCTGTTTGAAAGCGGTCTGCGTTTTGTCGGCCAGCTGGACGAGCTGAAGCAGGAACCGATGCTGGCCGGTGTGATGACCGGTCTGCGCCTGCCCGAAGGCTGGGCCCACGGCAAGGACAAGGTGGATTTCTACGACCTGAAAGCCGATGTTGAAGCCCTGTTGGGTGCTGCCGGCAGTCTGGATGCGTTCAGCTTCGTGCCAGCAAAAAAAGACGGCTTCCACCCCGGCCAGTGCGCCGCCATCGAGCGGGGCGGTCAGGTTGTTGGCCATCTGGGTGCGCTGCATCCGCAAACCGCAGCGGCCATGGATATCGATCAAAGTGTGTTCATGTTCGAGCTGGAGCTGGCGGCCGTGGCGGCCGGACGCTTGCCGAAGTTCAGCGAGCTGTCGAAATTTCCCGAAGTGCGCCGCGACTTTGCGCTGGTGGTCAAGGCGGAAACGCCGGCCGCTGAAATCATCGGCTGCATGAGGCAGCAGGCGGGCGAGTGGCTGAACGATCTGCGGTTGTTTGATGTCTATCAGGGGCAGGGCATTGAGCCGGGTTGCAAAAGCTTGGCCCTGGGCTTGACCTGGCAGCATCCTTCACGCACTCTTACCGACGATGAAATCAACGCCACAACCGCACAAATGCTTGATAAGCTGGCGGTTAACTTTGGTGCAAGCCTAAGGAAGTAATCACCATGAGCGCACTGACCAAGGCAGATATGGCCGAATACCTGTTTGAGGAGCTGGGCTTCAACAAACGGGAAGCCAAGGAGCTGGTGGAGCATTTTTTTGAGGAAATCCGGCAGGCCCTGGAAAACAACGAGCCGGTCAAGCTGTCCGGTTTCGGCAACTTCGAGCTGCGGGACAAGCGCCAGCGTCCCGGCCGCAACCCCAAAACCGGTGAAGAAGTGCCGATCAGTGCGCGTCGTGTGGTTACCTTTCGTCCAGGACAAAAGCTGAGGGAGCGTGTAGAACATCATGCTGGAAGCCAGCCATAACAACGAGCTGTCCCCGATTCCGGGGAAGCGCTATTTCACCATCGGTGAAGTCAGCGAACTCTGCGCGGTCAAGCCCCATGTGTTGCGTTACTGGGAGCAGGAGTTTGAGCAGCTGGCCCCGGTCAAGCGACGCGGTAACCGCCGCTATTATCAACACCATGATGTGTTGATGATCCGCCAGATCCGCAGTTTGCTGTACGACCAGGGCTTTACCATTGGTGGTGCCCGCCAGCGTTTGCAGGGCGAGCAGCAGGGCGAAGAAAATACCCGTTACCGGCTGGTAGTGCGGCAGATGATTGCCGAACTGGAAGACGTGTTGCGGCTGTTGCGCTCCTGATTTATTGATGCAAACAGGGACAGGAGGGTACTGATGTCACCAGTGTTCATTGCCGGGTTGGTCCTGTTTGGCATTTTTGCGTTGTTGATGCTGGGTTATATCAACAGCCAGGTTGAGAAGAAAAAACTGGAAAATGCCCGGCGCCGGTCCGATCTGATCGACCGGCAGTCGCGGCTGGCCCAGCTGTCGGAAGGGCTGCCCGGCCAATATCTGACGGTTCCTTTCAAGCAGATGCTGCACGAACTGGAACTGGTGTTCTTGCGTGGCCTGTTGCAGGTTGAGGCGGGCGATAAAAAATCACTGGCCCGGGCCGAGGAGCTCAAGGAGCGGGTTAACCAGGGGGCCGCCTATGCGATTGGCAACCCGGTGGTGCAGCTGCATTCCGAAGAGCAGCTTAAAGAAGTGCGCTTTCAGCTGGAAAGTCTGCATGCGCAGCTCAAGCGTGCTGCCCAGGAGCAACATCTTCCGCTGGCTACTGCCAAGCAATGGCTGGCCCATGTGCAGGAGCAGCTGATCCATCTGTATCTGGACTTTTTCCATTACTCGGGGCAGCAGCAGCTGCGGCGGGGGCAGCCTCGGCAGGCCCGTTTGCTGTTTGAGCGTGCGGTTACACTGGTGCGTCGCCAGCAGCATGTGCAGCCTTACAAGGAACGGCTGGTTGTGTTTGAACAGCTGCTGGAGAAAACCAACGCCATTGTGATGGAGCACAACCAGCAGGCGGCCGAACAGTCCAACGAACTGTCTGAAGCCATGGGCAACATGGGTGATGATGATCTGTGGAAGAAAAAGCAGATGTATGACTGAGGTCATGTAACAGGCAGCGGTAGCATGGTGGCGCATATTTTGCTTGTTCCTGCCTGATATTGGGCTGTCATTTTTCTGTTGCCCTGGAGGCATGTCATGCGGTTTTTTACGATCTGTGCTTTGGTGCTGCTGGCAGGCTGCATGAAAACCAGTGATCTGGCCCGGGAGGCACGCTATCACTTGGGCGATGCCGGGTTGCTGAGTCATCACGAGCTTGATCGCTCGCTCAATTTCAGGCTGGAGCAGGATGCAATGCTGTATCTGGTGCAAAGCCATTTTCCGCCGGTAGACCGGGAGCCGGAGGACGTTGAGCCGGATGTGCTGGCCAAAGAAGCATTCAAAGCCTTTGTTGAGTATTTTCCACGGATGCGCCGTTCCGGTGTGCCGCTGGGGCTGGAAGAAGCACTGGTCGCCGCCCGGGCCGAGCAGGCGGATTACCTGTTGTATATGCGGCTGGCCGTGGCCGAAGACCGGGAAACGGTTGATAATGCGGTGATTCAATTGATGCTGTACGAGATGTCGGGCCTGCAGCGGGTCGATAATGCACACATTCCTGTGCGCTCGGGGCTGCTGACGTCGCTCAACAACCGTCCCGAAGACTTTCTGCGCCGGCCGATGCGGGATTATGCCCGCCGGCTGCAAGGCCTGAGCCGGTAAGCCATGCTGGACTCATTGGCCGCCGGGCTGGAAACGTCTCTGGCAAAGGGACCATCGACAACCTGGAACCCGCCGTATTGCGGCGAGCTTGAGCTGCGCATTGCCGCCGATGGCCGTTGGCTGTACCAGGGCAATCCGCTGGGGCGCGAGACGCTGGTCAAGCTGTTTGCTTCGGTGTTGCGGCTGGAAGACGATGGCCATTATTACCTGGTGACGCCGGTCGAAAAACTGCGCATCCAGGTGGATGACGCCCCCTTTGTCAGCCGCGACCTTGAAATCCTGGGGCAGGGGCCGCACCAACAGGTATGGCTTGAAACCAATACCGGCGACCGCCTGCTGTTGGGCCCTGACCATGCGCTGGAGGTCCGTTTCAGCGCCAGCGGCGAGCCGCGCCCCTATGTGCATGTACGCCAGGGCTTGCTGGCGTTGTTGCAACGTTCCCATTTTTATTATCTGGCCGGACATGCCTGCAGTGATGTTGACGGTGACGGCGGGTCGCTGGGCATTTACAGCGACGGCTGTTTTTTTGTGCTGCAGCCGGACCGTCCGGATTGACAGGACGGCGGGTAGAGCCGCCGGAGAAATTCATGAATTATGCGTTATCCATCAAGGGATTGACCAAAACCTACGGTAACGGTTTTACCGCCCTCAAAGGGATTGACCTGCACGTGGCTGAAGGTGATTTTTTTGCCTTGCTGGGCCCCAACGGCGCCGGCAAATCGACCACCATTGGCATTCTGTCGACACTGGTCAACAAGAGTGACGGCACGGTTGAGGTGTTTGGCCATGACCTGGACCGGGAGCCATTGCAGCTCAAGCGCTGCATTGGAGTGGTACCCCAGGAGTTCAATTTCAACCAGTTTGAACTGGCGATCAATATTCTGATGACCCAGGCCGGTTACTACGGTATCCGCCGGTCCGAGGCGAGGGTACGGGCGGAGCAGCTGCTGAAACAGCTGGAGTTGTGGGACAAACGCAACACTCAGGCCCGCTTGCTGTCCGGCGGCATGAAGCGCCGGCTGATGATTGCCAGGGCGCTGATGCACCGGCCCCGGCTGCTGATTCTGGACGAGCCCACCGCTGGCGTCGACATCGAGCTGCGCCGCTCGATGTGGGAATACCTGACCCGGCTCAACGAGCAGGGCACCACCATTATTTTGACGACTCACTATCTGGAAGAAGCCGAACAACTGTGCCGCAATATCGCCATTATTGACCATGGCCAGATTGTCGAACACACCAGCATGCGCAAGTTGCTGGCCCAGCTGGATGTGGAAACCTTGCTGCTTGATCTCAAACAGCCAATGGCGCAACTGCCGCTGCTGGATGGTTACCCCTGTGCGCTGCTGGATGAGCGCAGCCTGGAAGTACAGGTGGCCAAAAATCGGGGCATTACCGGCCTGTTTGCGAGACTGGGCGAACAGGGTATCGAAGTGTTGAGCCTGAGAAACAAAAGCAACCGCCTGGAAGAACTGTTTGTGTCGCTGGTGGAGCGCAACCTGCAAGGAGACAAAGCTGGTGAATAGCGAGTTTTCATCGAACCTGGTGGCGTTGCATACCATTGTCTACCGCGAGGCACGCCGTTTTTTGCGGATCTGGCCGCAAACCCTGTTGCCGCCGGCGATCACCATGATTCTGTACTTTGTGATTTTCGGCAATCTGATCGGCAGCCGCATCGGCGAGATGGGCGGCTTCAGCTACATGCAGTACATAGTGCCGGGGCTGATCATGATGTCGGTGATTACCAATGCCTACAGCAACGTGGTGTCGAGCTTTTTCAGCGCCAAGTTCCAGCGTTCGGTCGAAGAGTTGCTGGTGTCGCCGATTTCGCCGCATACCATCCTGATCGGTTTTACCCTGGGCGGGGTGATGCGGGGGTTGCTGGTGGCACTGGTGGTATCGCTGTTGTCACTGTTTTTCACCCGGTTAACCATCGACAACCTGCCGCTGACAGTGTTGGTGATTGTTTTGACGGCGGTGGTTTTTTCGCTGGGCGGCTTTATCAATGCGGTGTTTGCCCGCAGTTTTGACGACATTTCCATCATTCCGGCCTTTGTACTGACACCGCTGACCTATCTGGGCGGGGTGTTTTACTCGATCACCCTGCTGGGCGAGTTCTGGCAGAAGCTGTCACTGGTCAACCCGATCCTGCATATGGTGAACGCCTTCCGCTACGGCATTCTGGGGGTGTCAGACATTGAGCCGGGTATTGCCATTGCCTTCATGCTGCTGACGGCGGTGCTGATGTATCTGTTTTGTATTCACCTGCTCAAAAGCGGGCGGGGCATGCGCCAGTAGCATCCTCTGTCGCCGGCCGGAGTGGTTGTCTGTATAATCACCGCCTTCCCGGCGGTGCCTGTTTTTCTCGCGTTGGCCTGCTAATTGCTTAATCCTGTTCAAGATCGTCAGGTGTCAAAAATACGACGAGGGAACAGAGATGAGCCAGGGTATAGAATTCAATCGTTTAATGCTGGAAATGCGTGCCATGCAGGCCAATGTGGTGGCACGGCAGAATCCGGTAGCACCCGTGCAGGGTGCAGAGACCGTCAAGGGGCCAAGCTTTGCCGATGTATTGGGGCAGGCGGTCAACAAGGTCAATGATGTACAGCAAACAGCCAACCAGCTGGCAACAGCCTTTGAAATGGGCGATAGCGGGGTGGATCTGACCGAAGTCATGATCGCCCAGCAAAAGGCCAGCTTGTCATTTCAGGGCATGACCCAGGTACGCAACAAACTGGTACAGGCCTACCAGGACATTATGCAGATGCCGGTGTAAGGCACAGGGGCGATAGATCATGGCGGACACAACAGATAATGTCCCAAGCACTGTAGAGGGCAGGCAAAAGCTGGCCCTGCCGGGGCTGGCATTTCTGGACAATATGACCCAGATGCCGGCCATACGGCAGGTAGCCCTGATGATCGGGCTGGCCGCCAGTGTCGCCATTGGTTTTGCCGTGGTGCTGTGGTCACAGGAGCCGGATTATCGTCCGCTGTATCCCAACCTGACCGGGATGGATGCCAGTGCCGTGCTGGATACTCTGGACCAGTCCGGTATCAAATACAAAGTCGAGCCCAACTCCGGTGCCTTGCTGGTCAAGGCCGGCGATCTGGGCGCTGCCCGGCTGAAGCTGGCCAGTGCCGGTGTCACGCCGACCGATACCACCATCGGTTTTGAGCTGATGGACCGGGAACAGGGGCTGGGCACCAGCCAGTTTATGGAAACCACCCGTTACCGCCGGGGCCTGGAAGGCGAACTGGCCCGCACCATTGCCAGCCTCAGTAATGTCAAGGCGGCCCGGGTGCATCTGGCCATTCCGAAAAGCTCGGTATTTGTGCGCGATGAGCGCAAGCCCAGTGCCTCGGTACTGATTGATCTGCATTCGGGACGCAGTCTGGAGCCCAGCCAGGTGATGGCCATCATCAATCTGGTGGCAACCAGTGTGCCGGAGCTGAACAAAGACCAGGTCACGGTGGTGGACCAGAAAGGCAACCTGCTGTCGGACCAGCAGGAACTGTCGGAAATGACCCGTGCCGGCAAACAGTTTGACTACACCCGCCGCATGGAAGGCCTCTATACCCAGCGGGTACACAATATTTTGCTGCCGATTCTGGGCGATGGCCGCTACAAGGCCGAGGTATCGGCCGATGTCGATTTCAGTGCGGTCGAGTCAACGTCGGAAACCTTCAACCCTGATCAGCAGGCGCTGCGCAGCGAGCAGTCGCTGGTCGAACAGCGCCAGACCGGCACCGGCCCGCAAGGCGTGCCGGGCGCCCTGAGCAACCAGCCGCCGGGCGCCGCCTTTGCGCCGGAAGTGGCTGGCGGCAGCGCCGCAGCCGACGGCCCCATTGCCTCCGGTCAGCCGCTGCTGGATGCCGACGGCCAGCAAATCATTGATCTGGCCACTGGCCAGCCGATGTTGGCCCCTTATCCGACCGACCGCCGTGAACAGGCCACCCGCAACTTCGAGGTGGACCGCTCCATCAGCTACGTGCGCCAGGACCAGGGCCGTCTACAACGCTTGTCGGTGGCGGTGGTGGTTGATGACCGGGTGCATGTGGATGCAGCCGGCCAGGCAATACGCACGCCCTGGAGTGAGCAGGATTTGCAGCGCTTTACCCGGCTGGTCCAGGATGCGGTGGGCTACAACAGTGCCCGTGGCGACAGTGTCAGCGTGATCAACGCCCCCTTTGCTGCCCTGCAGGAAGCGGCCTTTGAAGAACCGCCTTTCTATAGCGAACCCTGGTTCTGGGATATCCTCAAACAGGCGCTGGGCATTCTGTTTATCGTAATTCTGGTGTTTGGCGTACTGCGTCCGTTGATGCATAACATCATGGGCGGCAGCAAGTCGAAAGAACTGGCAACTACCGGCGCCGGCGGTCTTGATGCGGCCGGGCTGGATACCGGCGGGCTGGATGGCGTTGAATTGAGCGATGACCAGGTCACTCTTGGCAGTGCCGGCTCCACCATCATGCTGCCAAGCCCGAGTGAAGGCTATGACGCCCAGCTCAATGCGATCAAGGGGCTGGTAGCGGAAGATCCGGGCCGGGTTGCTCTGGTAGTCAAAGAATGGATTAACGCCGATGAGTGAGAATAGAGCCATGGCCAAGTTGAGCAAGGTTGACAAGGCAGCGGTGCTGCTGCTGTCACTGGGCGAAGCGGACGCCGCCCAGGTATTGCGCCACATGGGCCCGAAAGAGGTGCAGAAAGTCGGCCTGGCGATGGCGCAGATGCGCAATGTACACCGCGAGCAGGTTGAGGAAGTCATGAGCGAGTTTGTCGACATGGTCGGCGAACAAACCGGCCTGGGCGTTGGCTCCGACGACTACATTCGCAAAATGCTGACCCAGGCACTGGGCGAGGACAAGGCCGGCAACCTGATTGACCGTATCCTGTTTGGTGGCAACACCAGCGGGCTGGACAGCCTGAAATGGATGGAACCACGGGCAGTGGCGGATGTGATCCGTTACGAGCACCCGCAGATCCAGGCCATCGTGGTGGCCTATCTTGATCCGGACCAGGCCGGCGAGGTGCTGGCGCACTTTGACCACAAGGTACGGCTGGACATCATTTTGCGGGTATCGGCGCTGAATACCATTCAGCCGGCGGCGCTGAACGAACTGAACGCCATTCTGGAAAAACAATTTTCCGGCAGTTCCAGCACCAGTCGCACCACCATGGGCGGGGTCAAACGTGCCGCCGATATCATGAACTTCCTCGACAGCTCGGTGGAAGGCCCGCTGCTGGATGCGATCCGCGAACTGGATGGCGACCTGTCGTCGCAAATTGAAGACCTGATGTTTGTATTCGACAACCTGGCCGATGTCGACGACCGGGGCATTCAGGCGCTGCTGCGTGAAGTGTCGTCCGAGGTGTTGATCCTGGCGCTGAAAGGTGCCGACGATGCGATCAAGGAAAAAGTGTTCCGCAATATGTCCAAGCGGGCTTCCGAACTGCTGCGTGATGACCTTGAAGCCAAAGGGCCGGTACGCCTGAGCGAAGTGGAAGCGGCACAGAAGGAAATCCTGACCATTGCCCGCCGTATGGCCGAAGCCGGCGAAATCGTGCTGGGTGGCAAGGGCGGCGAAGAAATGGTGTAAGCGATGGATAACAAAGACCTTGATAGCGAACTGATTAGAGGCGGCCAGCAGTCGGGGTTTTCCCGTTGGCAGTTGCCGGCGTTTGATGCCGGTGCGGCCAATGTCATCGTTAATCCGGAGCTGGAAGACGAAG
>CAZMLX010000072.1:0-10519 GCA_964567275.1 uncultured Thiopseudomonas sp.
CAACCGAGAGCATGCCCAGCAGCGTGGCCACCGCCACCATCTGCTCCGGACTGCGGGCATGGCGCTGGGCGGTGGCGGCGGGAATAATCAGCAACGAGGTAATCAGCAGCACGCCGACGATTTTCATCGCCACGCCAATCACCAGCGCCATCAGCAGCATCAGTGCCAGCCGCAGGCCAGCCACCGGCACACCTTCGACCCGTGCCAGCTCTTCGTCCACGGTCATCGCCAGCAGGGGCCGCCACAGCCACAGCAGACCGGCCAGTACCAGCGCACTGCCGGCCATAATGCCGATCAGGTCGGTGCCGGTTACCGACAGCAGGTCGCCAAACAGGTAGCCCATCAGGTCAACCCGCACCGAATCCATAAAGCTGAGCGTGACCAGCCCCAGCGACAGGGTGCTGTGCGCCAGAATGCCCAGCACGGTATCGGAGGCCAGCGGCTGGCGTTGTTGAAATGTCACCAGCAACAGCGCCAGCAACAGGCTGCTGACCACCACCGCCAGCGCCGGCTGTACATCCAGCAGCAGGCCGATGGCGACACCAAACAGCGCCGAGTGCGACAGGGTATCGCCAAAATAGGCCATGCGCCGCCACACCACAAAGGCGCCCAGCGGGCCGGCTACCAGCGCCAGCGACAGGCCGGCCAGCAGTGCATAAACAAGAAACTCAGGCATGGCTGCAATCCGGTCCGTGGGTATGTGAATGACCACCGTCCAGCACACAACCGTGCAGGTCGTGCTCATGGTCGTGGGCATGGTGGTACACCGCCAGGTCTTTGGCCGCCTGGTCACCAAACAGGGCAATAAAGGCCGGGTGATGGCTGACCTGCTCCGGCTTGCCGGTGCAGCACAGGTGGCGGTTGAGGCACAGCACCCGGTCGGTGGCACGCATCACCAGATGCAGGTCGTGGGACACCATCAGCACCCCGCAGCCATAGCGGTCACGCAAACGGCCCACCAGGTTGTACAGCTCCAGCTGGCCATTGACATCCACCCCCTGCACCGGCTCATCCAGTACCAACAGTTGCGGTTTGCGCAACAGGGCACGGGCCAGCAGCACCCGCTGCAACTCGCCGCCGGAAATACGCTGCAACGGGCGATGATAGACCTTGAGTGCGCCGGTTTCCTGCAGGGCATTTTTGATATCCGCCGCCTTGACGCCCGGCACCAGCTGCAAAAACCGCTTCACCGTCAGCGGCAGGGTGGCGTGTACCGCCAGCTTTTGCGGCATGTAGCCAATGCGCAGTTTCGGCGCCCGCCAGACACTGCCGCTATCAGGCCGGATCAGCCCCAGCAACAGCCGCACCAGCGTACTCTTGCCGGCACCATTGGGGCCGACCAGGGTCACGATCTCGCCGGCGGCCAGCTGCAAATTGATGTTTTCCAGCGCCGGCTGGCCATTGAACGCCAGGCTGGCCTGGTCAATACGAATCAGCGGCTGGCTCATGCCTGCTCCCGGCAGGGGGCGCAAAGCCCGGACACTTCAACCACCTGCTGTTCCACCTGAAAACCGAGAGCGGCAGCGGCCTGCTCTACCGCCTGGTCAATGCCGTCATGGGGCAGTTCACGGGCCACCTTGCACTGCCGGCAAATCAAAAAATGGCCCTGATGACGCTGGTGCGGCCGGTTACAGCCAATAAAGGCGTTGAGCGAGGCCAGCCGGTGGATCAACCCGTGTTCCAGCAAAAAATCCAGCGCCCGGTAGACGGTGGGCGGCGCCGACGGCTTGCCTTCTTCGGCACTCAGTTGTGCGAGGATTTCATAAGCGCCCAGCGGCTGGTGACTTTGCCACACCAGCTCCAGCACCCGCTTGCGAATGGGCGTTAGCCGCAACCCTTCACGGCTGCACAGCTCGGTGGCCGCCTGCAAGGCATGGTCAATGCAGCCCTGATGGCTGGCACCACTGCATGGCAACGGGTCATGAACAGATATTTTTTTCGGCATGGCTTGCATTTCTTTACAAACGAAACGTTATCATATAACAAATTTATTTACGGAGCATGTCATGCGTCGCCCTTTATTGATCCTGTTTTTGCTGCTTGGCTTCACCACCACCCTGCAGGCCGCCCCCACCGTGCTGACCAGCATTCATCCCCTGAACCTGATTGCCAGCCAGATTCTGGGCGAGCACGGCAGCGCCGAAACCCTGCTGCCGGCCGGGGCTTCTCCCCATGCCTACAGCCTGCGGCCGTCCGACCAGCGCCGTCTGCAACAGGCCGACGCTTTTTTCTGGATTGGTCCCGACCTGGAAAACTTTCTGGCCAAACAGGCCGCCCGCCGTCCGCAACACAGCCACGCCCTGCAACAGCTGCCCGGCCTGAACCTGCTGTACTACGGCGACGAACATGACCACCACGACCACGACCACGACCACGACCACGACCACGACCACGACCCCAATCATGCTGCGCAGGGCGGCACCCTCAAGCAACACGACCACAACCACCTGCCCGGCAGCCTCGATGCCCACCTGTGGCTGTCCAGCCATAACGCCCGCATCATGGCCGCCTACATGGCCGACCAGTTTGCCCGGCTCAACCCTGTCGCAACCGAACACTACCAGGCCAATCTGGCGCAATTCCGCCAGCAGCTGGATGCACTGGATGCCGAGCTGGAGCAGCAATTGGCAGAGGTACGGCACCGGCCTTTTTTTGTATTTCACGAAGCCTTCAACTATCTGGAGCAGCAATACCGGCTGCCGCACCAGGCGGTGTTCGCCCTTAGCGCCGAGGTTCAGCCCGGCGCCCAGCATGTACAACACATCCGCCAGCAGCTGCAGGCCAGCGGCCCGGCCTGCCTGTTTACCGAGCCACCGGCGGTACCACGGCTGGCCAGCCGTCTGGCAGAGGACTTTCCGGTCAGCCTGTATCAGCTCGACGCCATGGGCCAGCAGGCCGGCAGCTATGCCGAATTGATGCGCAGCCTGGCCGGCACCCTGCACAGTTGCCTGTCCGCCCTGCCACAGAATCCGCAGAACAAGTTGAAGCCCGCACCCTAACGGTTATACTTGCAGCCTGGCAATGCTGCCCCGCATGAAGCAGAAGGCATTGCCCGGGGCAACACGGCAAATCAGGTGGTCTGCACGCCAGCCTTGCAGCCCCGCAGCATGGTCAGGCCCATCAGGAGTTCCCATGGGATTACACACCCCTATGTACGACATGCACCTGGCGCTCGGTGCAAAAATGATCGACTTTCACGGCTGGGACATGCCGCTGCACTATGGTTCGCAGGTCGAAGAACACCACCAGGTGCGCAACGAGTGCGGCATCTTTGATGTCTCCCACATGTGCATTACCGATATCGGCGGTGCCGATGCCGAACCGTTCTTGCGCCGGCTGCTCAGCAACGACGTGGCCCGGCTGGCCCACCCCGGCGCCGGCCACTACAGCGCCCTGCTCACCGCCGAGGGCGGCGTGATTGACGACCTGATCGTCTACCGCATGGAAGACGGCTACCGCCTGATTACCAACGCCTTCACCCGCGATACCGTACAGCCCTGGCTGCAACAGCAGGCGACCGGTTACCAGGTCGACATCCGCCTGCGCACCGATCTGGCCCACTTTGCCATTCAGGGCCCGGCCACCCTCGACAGCCTGGCAAGCCTGTTCAATTCAAGCCGTGCCCTGCTGATCCGCAACCTGCCCCCCTATCAGGGCCAGACCGATGGTAGCTGGTTTTTAAGCCGAACCGGCTATACCGGCGAGGATGGCATTGAGGTCATACTGCCGGCTGACGAAGCCCTGGATTTTTTCAACGAGATCATTGGTGCCGGCATTGGCCCGGTCGGGCTGGGCGCACGAGACACCCTGCGTCTGGAGGCCGGCTTTACCCTGTACGGCAACGACATGAATCCGCAGGTCAGCCCCTACTCCGCCAACATGCACCACGTAGTGGCGCTGGAGCCGGCCGACCGCGACTTTATTGGCCGTCAGGCGATGGAACAACAGGTCAACGACCCCGCGCTCGACAAACTGGTCGGGCTGGTGCTGGAAGAACGTGGCGTGTTGCGTCATGGCCAGCCGGTACGCATCGAGGGCGTCGGCGAAGGCACCATCACCAGCGGCAGCTTTTCGCCAACCCTGGGCAAAGCCATCGCCCTGGCCCGGGTACCGGCCAACACCGCCGAACGGGGCGAGGTGGAAATCCGTGGCCGCTGGTTCCCGGTGCGCATTGTCAGCCCCCGGTTTGTCCGCCACGGCAAGATTCTGGTTTAAGTGCGGCCAACCGCCTGCACCTGATAACAGCATAACAACAGAGATAGCAATCCATGAGCAAGTTACCTGAAGACCTCCGTTACGCCCCCACCCACGAATGGCTGTTACTGGAAAGCGACGGCACCGTCACCCTGGGCATTACCGACCACGCCCAGGAAGCCCTGGGCGATATCGTTTATCTGGAGCTGCCGGCCGTCGGTGCCCGGCTGACTGCCGGCCAGGTCGCCGGCGTGGTCGAGTCGGTCAAGGCCGCCTCCGATTACCATGCCCCGATCAGCGGCACCGTCACCGAGGTCAACGAAGGCCTGACCGACGCTCCCGAAGGCATCAACACCCACCCTTACCAAAGCTGGTTTTACCGCATGAAACCCGCCAACCCCGCCGAAATTGAAGCTCTGCTGGATGCCGCGGGTTACCGTAAGCAGTGTGGTGAGTAAGCTCCAAGCAAAACACCGTCATTACCCGATATGGTGTAACCAATCCCGTCATCACCCGACTTGATCGGGTGATGACGAGCGTGGCAAGTCGGGTGATGACAGGGACTGGGACTGGGACTGGGGCCGGGATTGGGATTGGGATTGGGATTGGGATTGGGATTGGGAAAATTAGCTGCGATCTGCGGCTAAGAACCTGTTTAACGCCGCTCCCACACCTCAAAGGTATAGGCCGGCTTGTCGTCCTCGGCGGGCTGGGGCTGGGCGTCCATGCGTTGCCATTCATCAAACGGCAACTGCGGAAACCAGGTGTCGCCGTCCAGTTCCAGCTCAATGCGGGTCAGATAAACACGGCTGGCCTGTGACAGCGCCTGATGGTACAGCTGGCCACCGCCAATCAGCATCACCTCGTCCACACCCTGCTGCTGCGCCCATTGTTGGGCCCGGACCAGCGCATCCTCCAGACAGGCACAGACTTCGGCACCTGCCAGCTGCAAGTCCGGCTGGCGGCTCACCACAATATTCAAGCGACCCGGCAACGGACGACCCAGCGAATCCCAGGTCCTGCGGCCCATGATCACCGGCTTGCCCAGAGTGCGGGCCTTGAAATAACGCAGATCTCCGGGCAAATGCCAGGGCATGGCATTATCCTTGCCAATGACCTGGTTACGGGTTGCCGCTACAATAAGACACAAAGGCAAACTGGGCATGACTACACTCTGACTCAACCGGAATGCCGCCATTATCGGCCAGTTCTCCCTCTTGTTGCCATGGTCTTTATGCACAAACCCGCCCAACCCTTGACCCCGCCCCCCGCAACGGATGCCTTTGCCACGCTCTGGCTCAGCGAAACCCTGCGCCTGCACGAGCAACACAATCCGCCGCTGGAAGACAGCGAAGCCTGCCGTCATGCCCGCCAGCAGGGTGGCGATTTGCACCAGCGGCTAACCACCCGCAACCTGTGGCTGGCCCGGCGGGAAGGGCTGACCGACACCCTTGATGCCTGGCTGGGTGCTGCCCGTCTGACCGCAGCCCTGATGGTGATCGCAGCATTACTGTTTGGCTGGACGCTGGCACAGGCAGCCCTGAGCCGCCAGCAAGACAGCATCAATATCATCTGGGCAGTGACCGGCCTGCTCGGTCCCAACCTGCTGGCGTTGCTGTTCTGGCTGGCCAGCCTGCTGCCGGGCCGCAAGCGTCCGTCGCAAGCGGCCCGCCTGTTGCTGTCGCTTAGCGAACGGCTAAGCCGCAGCCCCCGTGCCGGTCAGCTCAGCGCCGCCCTGTTCAGCCTGCTGGGCCGGGCCCGGCTGTTGCCCTGGGCGCTGGGCCGGCTGCTGCATGGCTGGTGGCTGGTGGCCTTGCTGGCCAGCTTTGTCAGTTGCCTGTTTTTACTGGCCACCCACCGTTACGCCTTCGCCTGGGAGACCACCATCATCCAGAGCGACAGCTTTGTCTGGCTGATCCATTGGCTGGGCCGGCCGGCACAATGGCTGGGCCTGCCGCTGCCCGAGCCGGCGCTGATCCGCAGCAGCGGCGAAGCCTTGCTGAATGACGAGCACGCCCGCCAAAGCTGGGCCGGCTGGCTGATGGGCCTGCTGATCATCTACGGCATCCTGCCCCGCCTGCTGCTGGCCCTGCTGTGCCAGTGGCGCTGGGTTCGGGGCCGCAACCGGCTGACACTCGACCCCCGCGATGCCAGCTGGCAACCGCTGCAAGCCCGGCTGCAACCGGAACTGCACACCCGCCAGATTACTGACCCGGCCCCGGCCCGCCCGCAATCACAGCCTGCGGCCAGCAGCGCCCCCGACCAGCCCTTTACCGCCATTGCCACCCTGGAGCTGGACCAGCCCCCGGTATGGAGCAAGCCGCCCCCGGCCAGCCTGCACTGGCTGGGCAATATCGACGGCCATCACGACCAGCAAGCCCTGCTGGAACAGCTGGCTGCCACCCCCGGCCAGGCACTGATTCTGGCCTGCGACAGCCGCCGCTCGCCCGACCGTGGCAGCCTGTACCTGATGGGCGAACTGGCCCGCAGCAGCGCCCGCCTGCATGTCTGGCTGCTGCATGCCGACAGCGACCCCCTGCGTCTGGCCGGCTGGCAGCAGGCGCTGGATCAGGCGGCCGTCGCCCACAGCACCCACGCCCCCTGGCAGTCAACCACGGACAACCGCCATGCCTGAATCACGCCCCATGCAACTGGCCGTGGTCGGCCACACCAACGTTGGCAAAACCTCGTTGCTGCGCACCCTCACCCGCAACCCGGAGTTTGGCCAGGTCAGCCCGGCGCACAGCACCACCCGCCATGTCGAGCGCATCCGCCTGTCGGCCGGCGACCAGCCCGTGCTGGACCTGTTCGACACACCTGGCCTGGAAGACGCCATGGCCCTGCTGGCCTATCTGGAGCAACTGACAGCACAGCAACCTGCGCTGGACGGCCCGGCCCGGCTGGAGCAATTTCTGGCCAGCAACGCCGCCCGCCAGCGCTTCGAGCAGGAAGCCAAGGTGCTGCGCCAGCTGCTGGCATCCGACGCCGCCCTCCAGGTCATTGATGTGCGCGAACCGGTGCTGGCCAAATACCGTGACGAGTTGGCACTGCTCAACCTGTGCGGCAAGCCGCTGTTGCCCATTCTCAACTTCACCCGCGACCACAGCGACAACGCCCGCATCTGGCGTGATGCGCTGGCCCGGCTGGCGCTGCATGCGGTGATCAGCTTTGATACCGTCAGCCCGCCCGAAGCCGGCGAACAAAACCTGTTTGACAGCTTGGCCCTGCTGCGTCCCGACTTCCGCCCGCAACTGCTGGCGTTGCACCACTGGCAGCAGCAACAAAACCAGAGCCGCCAGCACAACGCCCTGCAGCTGATTGCCGAACTGCTGGTCGACGTTGCCGCCCTGCGCCTTAGCGTGGCACCCGAACACAGCGACAGCGGCCTGGAGCGGCTGCAACAGCGCATCCGCCAGCGTGAACAGCGCTGTGTTGACGCCCTGCTGCGCCTGTACAACTTTCGCCAGCCCGACCTTGAAGCCAGCGGCCTGCCCCTGGACAACGGCCGCTGGGCCAGCGACCTGTTCAGCAGCCAGGCACTGCAAGATGCCGGGCTGCAACTGGGCGGCGGTGCAGCAGCCGGCGCCACCCTCGGCTTTGGCTTTGACGTCATCACCGGCGGCTTTTCGCTGGGCATGGGCACCCTGGTCGGCGGCGTCATTGGCGGCACCGCCCAGTGGGGCCGCAAATACGGCAAACGCATACTGGACCTGGCCCGTGGCCACTCCGAACTCACCGTCAGCGACAGCATTCTGCACATTCTGCAAAGCCGCCAGCTCCAGCTGCTGCATGCCCTGCACCAGCGGGGCCACGCCGCTGTCGAACCGGTTCGGCTGGCCAGTACCGGCAGCCCGTCCACCCCGCCGCTGCCCGCCCCCCTGCAACAGGCCCGCAGCAGCCCGGAGTGGTCCGCCATGGCCGACTCGCCACACCTCGAAGACAGCGACCGCCAGCAGTGCATCAGCCAACTGGCCCAGTGGCTGGCACAACAGGACAAGCGCTGAGCCACGCCACAGCCGGTATATCAAAATATTTTGATACTGGAATTGCCTGCGCCGGGTTTCAGGTTTAGACTGCGGCCATGAACCCGACCAGCCCCCGTTTACCCAGCTCCGGCGTGGAGTCTCTGGCCGCCCTGTGCAAGGCGGCTGGCGAGCCGTTGCGGCTCAACATCCTGCGGGTACTGAGCAAGAATTCCTATGCGGTACAGGAGCTGGCCCACATCTTTGCCATGGCCCAATCCGGCATCAGCCACCACCTGAAAGTACTTAGCAAGGCCGGCCTGCTCAGCACCCGCCGCGAAGCCAATGCCATTTTCTACCGGCGCAGTCTGGCACCCGCCGAAGGCGTGCATGCCGCCCTGCTGCACCAGCTCGACCAGCAACCGCTGTGCGCCAGCCTCACCGCCCGCCTCGACGCTGTTCACCAGGAACGGGCCGCCGCCAGCCAGGCATTTTTTCAGCGCATGGCCAGCAGCTTCAGCCAGCAACAGGAGCTGATTGCCGGCCTGCACCAGTACAGCGACAGCCTGACCAGCCTACTCGACCGCCTGGGTTTTGCGACCGATGCGCTGGCGGTCGAAATCGGCCCGGGCGATGGCGGCTTTTTGCCACAACTGGCGCAGCGCTTTGGCCAGGTGGTGGCACTGGACAACAGCCCCGCCATGCTGCAACAGGCGCGCCAGCTGTGTGCGCAACAGCAACTGGCCAATGTCGAACTGCAACTGGCCGATGCCTTTGCCGAAGCCCTGCCAGCCGCCGACTGTCTGGTGCTCAACATGGTGCTGCACCACCTGCCGGCCCCCGCCAGCGCCATCGAACATTTGGCAGCGGCGCTCAAGCCCGGCGGCAGCCTGATCATCAGCGAACTCTGCGCCCACCAGCAGCACTGGGCCCATCAGGCCTGCGGCGACCTGTGGCTGGGTTTTGAGCAGCAGGAACTGGCCCACTGGGCACAGCAAGCCGGCCTGTGCGACGGCGAAAGTATCTATCTGGGTTTAAAAAACGGTTTTCAAATTCAACTGCGGCAATTTCACCAAGCCGCCCACTGAGTGTTACAGGAGCACGCCATGAGCGAATATTCCATTTTCACCTCCGAATCGGTCTCTGAAGGCCACCCCGACAAAATTGCCGACCAGATTTCCGACGCCGTACTGGACGCCATCATCCACGAAGACAAAGACGCCCGGGTCGCCTGCGAAACCCTGGTGAAAACCGGTGTGGCCATTATTGCCGGCGAAATCAGCACCAGCGCCTGGATCGACCTGGAACAGCTGGTACGTGACGTGATTACCGGCATTGGCTACAACAGTTCCGAAGTCGGCTACGACGGTGCCACCTGCGGCATCGTCAACATCATCGGCAAGCAGTCATCCGACATTGCCCAGGGCGTAGACCGTGCCAGCCTGGAAGACCAGGGCGCCGGCGACCAGGGCCTGATGTTCGGCTTTGCCAGCAACGAAACCGACGTGCTGATGCCTGCCCCCATCACCTACGCCCACCGTCTGGTCGAGCGCCAGGCCGAAGCCCGCAAAAACGGCCTGCTGCCCTGGCTGCGTCCGGACGCCAAAAGCCAGGTCACCTGCCGCTACGAACACGGCAAAGTGGTCGGCATTGACGCCGTGGTACTGTCCACCCAGCACAATCCCGACATCAGCCAGAAAGACCTGCAAGAAGCGGTGATGGAGCTGATCGTCAAGCAAACCCTGCCCGCCGAACTGCTGCACAAAGGCACCCAGTTCCACATCAACCCGACCGGCAACTTTGTGATTGGCGGTCCGGTGGGCGACTGTGGCCTGACCGGCCGTAAAATCATCGTCGACACCTACGGCGGCATGGCCCGCCACGGCGGCGGTGCCTTCTCCGGCAAAGATCCGTCCAAGGTGGACCGCAGCGCCGCCTATGTCGGCCGCTATGTGGCGAAAAACATTGTGGCTGCTGGCCTGGCCGACAAGTGCGAAATCCAGGTGTCCTACGCCATTGGCGTAGCGCAGCCGACCTCGATTTCCCTGAACACCTTTGGCACCGGCAAACTGAGCGACGAGCGCATTGTGCAGTTGGTGCGTGAAGCCTTCGACCTGCGCCCCTACGCCATCACCCGCCTGCTGGACCTGCTGCATCCGATGTATCAGGCCACTGCCGCCTACGGCCACTTTGGGCGCAATCCTTACGAGATGAGCTACGGTGACGATACCTTCACCGCCTTCACCTGGGAAAAAACCGACCGTGCGGAAGAGCTGAGGGCGCTGGCTGGATTGTAGGGGGTGGTTTTTGGCTCCGGTGTGGCAGGCAGGGTGAGGCACTCCGCAAAGCTCACGCTCCCGCGT
>CAZMLX010000073.1:0-3924 GCA_964567275.1 uncultured Thiopseudomonas sp.
CCCAACTGGGCCATTCATGAATACAGCAGCAAGGGTTATGTCACCGTGAAAAAACTCGGTGAAAAAGGACTGTTTTCGACACTGTACGCTGCAGTTCGCAGCGATATGCTCGACGCCGCCTTTATGCAGGACTTTCTGCTCACCGCCAAAGACACCTCGTTCAGTACCCTGTCGGGCGTTACCGCTGCCCCGAACAGCAAGAAGAACCCGTAAACCGTTATCAAGCGCCCCTGCACCAGCGACCCAATTGGCCTGGTGCCGATTCTGGAGGCAAAAAAAACCATGCCAACTGGCATGGTTTTTCAAGCGTGAAACCACTACCGGGCTAGCCGAATTTGCGGGCAAACTCTTCGTCCGAGGTAGCCAGATAAATAATGAACTCGATAAAGGCAACAATGCCGGGAATCAGGGTCCAGAAGAACAGCAGGTACAGGATGCCCAGTCCGATTTGGCCCAGATAGAACTTGTGGATACCAAATCCACCCAGGAAAAACGCCAGCAGGGCGGCCACCACACGGCTTTTCTTGCCAACCACTTTCTGGCGAACGCCACATTTGGGGCAGATTTCAGCCCGGGTATCAATTTGTCCGCCGCAGGCGCTGCAAAAGTGGGCCGGGGGTATTGTTGCATTGGTAGTCATATTGTCTCCTGCTTACTCATCAGTAGCTTTCCATTTTATGCGTACTGCACTGCACGCACTCCAAGCGCGCTTAGCGATTAATTCCATAGCGCCGCATTTTTTCAACCAGGGTGGTTCGACGCAGCTGCAACAACTCGGCGGCCTGGGCCACTATCCCTTCACTGACTTCCAGCGCCTGCTCAATAATATTGCGCTCAATTTCAGCCAGGTGTTCACGCAGATCAATGCCTTCGGCCGGCAACTCATGTTCTGCCTGAAGAGCTGGCGCCACAGTCGCCGAAGCCAGGGCATTAAGGGCGGCACGCTCGCTGATTTCTTCACGCAGCTCCTGAACGCCTTCCTCTTCTTCGATATAGCGGTATTTGCGCGGCAGCTCGCTGACACCGATCACGCCATGGGGATGCATGATGGCCATGCGTTCCACCAGGTTGGCCAGTTCACGCACGTTGCCGGACCAGTCATGCTGGCATAATGACATAATAGCAGCCGCATTGAAACGGATGGAGCCACGTTTCTCCTGCTCCATGCGCATCACCAGCTCGTTGATCAACAAAGGAATATCTTCAACCCGGTCACGCAGGGGCGGCATTTCGATAGGAAACACGTTGAGCCGGTAATACAGGTCTTCCCGAAACTTGCCGTCAACGATCATGGTTTCCAGGTCACGGTGGGTGGCCGCAACAATGCGCACATCGGCTTCGATCGACTTGTTGCTGCCAACCCGCTCAAAAATGCGCTCTTGCAGCACCCGCAGAATTTTGACTTGCATCGACAACGGCATGTCGCCAATTTCGTCAAGAAACAGGGTACCGCCACTGGCCAGCTCAAAGCGGCCGGCCCGGGCACTGATGGCTCCGGTAAATGCGCCTTTTTCGTGGCCAAACAGCTCGCTTTCCAGCAACTCGGCCGGGATCGCACCGCAGTTGACCGGCACAAAAGGACCATCACGGCGGGCAGAATGATAATGCAGATTGCGGGCGACCACTTCTTTACCGGTACCGGACTCACCCAGAATCAGCACATTGGCTTCGGTATCCGCCACTTGCTGCATCATCTGGCGGATTTGTTGAACACTGCGGCTGGTACCGACCAGACTGCGAAACAGATCAGCCTCGCGCCGGGTCTTGCCCTGGCCGGCCTCGGCATACACTTCCCGATACACTTGGGCCCGGTGAAAGCAGTCCAGCAATTTGTTGTATTGCACCGGCAAGGCCAGTTCACACAGAACGCGCTCGCGCTGCTCTGCCGACCAGGCTTCCGGCACCTGTCCCAGTATCGCAACAGGCACCACCGCATCCCAGTCGCTGACCTGTTTGAGCAGCTGCTGCAATGCCCCCGGTTCGTCACCGCCAAGCAATACACAGAGCACTTCGCGGCTGGACGTCAGGCCTGCGGCCGTTTGCTGCCAGTCCGCCGGGCTGCACACCAGTGCCTCTTCGCCTAAAAACTCAAAAATGATGGAAAAGGCCTCACGCTGTTCAGCATCATTGCTAATCAGCAGCAGCCGGGTATCTTGCATCATGCTCGCGCCACTCGACATTGGAAGGATGACCTGGCCCGGGGCATATCGTCCGGGTGCAAACAACGGCTGACGGAGCTAATCGGCAACCATTTTTTCCAGAATGGAGCTAGTTAAAACAATCGTGCACGTAATGTCAATTTAATGGCGACTTTTTATCCGCGCCCGATGCCTGCCAAACGGCATGACCATGCTAGAATAAGGCAACTTCATGGAATGGATCTTTCGCTTTGTCTGCCTTGCCTGCCCCCCAATGGCGCCCCCGTGCGCTGATCGCCTTGCAACTGACCAGCCTTATATTGCTGGCAAGCTGGCTGCCTGTAGCCGGTAAAGCTACATGGCACAGTCTGGACACACCCGTGTTTCGCCTGCTTAACGACAGCCTGGGGCATGTCCATGGCTGGGATTTGCTGTGGGCACTGCTCAGTACCCGGCTGGCAGACTTCCTGGCTGCGGTGGTAATGCTGCTCAGCCTGATCACCCCCGGCCTGGTATTCCAGCGGTTGCAGGTGCGCCGGGCCCTGCTGGTGTTCATTGCATTGCTGGTGGTTACCCTGCTGGTGCGCACCCTGTTTACCCGCTTCATTGATGGTCTCGGCCTGCAGCATGCCAGTCCTTCGGTTGCCCTGGGTAATGACTTTAGCCTGAGTGCAGCCTTCCCATGGATTGAACAGGTGCTGGAAATCAAGGACCGTTCCAGCCGCAGTTTTCCCGGCGATCATGCCTCGGTACTGCTGCTCTGGGCTGCTTTCCTCAGCCTGTTTGCCCGTGGCAAGCGACTGCTGCTGGTCTGGCTGACCTGCGTCCTGTTATTGCTGCCCCGGCTGGTGGCTGGCGCCCACTGGCTGAGTGACAATCTGGTGGGTGGCGGTTTTGTCGTCATGCAAACACTGGCCTGGGGCTACTGCACCCCGCTTGGACGCTGGCTTTACCGGGCACTGGACAAAGCTGCGGCTCCCGGCTGGTGGCTGATGCAACGCCTGCCGCTGATTCGACGCATGGCCCTGGCAGACCCGGCCCAGTTACGTTGAACAGGGGAGCACCGGTCGACTTCGTCACCGCCCGGCCGGACATCTTTCCAGGCAACCGCCCCAAGTCCTGTCAAATTGTCGCAGCATGCTATAATGCCAGCAGTTCACCATACTGCGGCAACCTGCCTCCCCAGGAGCACTCATGCAGTCCTTTCCAGCCCTCGTCAGCGCCCTTGCCCTGATCTTCAGCCAGTCTGCACTGGCGCAAGACGACCCTGTTACGTCTGGTGCTCATGCGCAATGGCTATCATTTTTGTGGCCTCTCATTCTGGTCGCCCTGTTCATTACCCTGGTTCTGCTGCTGTTCTCCCGCATTCAACTGACCCGGATCAGACGCCGCTATCAACAGAGTGATGAGCGGTTACAGGCGCTTCGGGTGGTGATAGAACAAAGCCCCATCTCGGTCCTGATTGCTGATCCGGCCGGAAAAATCCTCTATGCCAACCCCTATATGTGTAAAATATCCGGCTACAGCGAGCAGGAATTGGTCACCATGCACACCCGGGACCTGAAATCCGGGCTGACCCCTGCCGAGGTGTACCGTGACCTGTGGCACCAGCTGGAACACAAGCGCCCCTGGAGCGGACGTTTCAGCAGCCGCAACAAAAACGGCGAAACTTACCTGGAGCAGGTATGGATGGCGCCTGTGCTGGATGACAACAACCACCCTCGCCATTACATTGCCATCAAGCAGGACATTAGCGAACAGCAACGCAGCCTGATCCGGATCAAGG
>CAZMLX010000073.1:3934-10425 GCA_964567275.1 uncultured Thiopseudomonas sp.
CATAACAAGGTGCTGAACCGGCTCGCCGATGACCAACCGCTCAAGCCGATACTGACGGTGCTGGCCCGAAGCCTGGAACAGGAAAATCCGTACTGGAAGCCGGTTTTTCTGTGCACCAATATCCGCAACGACGGCCTGCTGTGGATGACCGCACACCCTACACTGTCGGCCTTGCTAAGCCTGCCGGACAGCCCGTTGCAAGGAGATCTGGCATTTGCCCGAAATATCAGTTGCCATGACTTTATCGATCAACTGGACAGCTCCCGCCCTGCCCAACAGTTGGCAATCGAAGCCGGCATGCAGTCATGCTGGCTGGAACCTGTCCTTGATGCTGCCGGCGACCAGCTCGGCCTGATCCTGTTTTTCCACCCGCAGCGGCGCTCGCCCGACACCCAGGAGCAAAACCTGTTTGCCCATGCCTCCCGGCTGACCCGCATCTGTCTGGAGCGCCATCAACAGCAAAGCATGCAACGCCTGGCGGAAACCGTGTACCGCAACAGCAATGAGGCCATGGCGGTTACCGATCATCAGGACCTGTTCATCCACGTCAATCCTGCGTTCAGCCGCATTAGCGGCTATCAGGCCAGCGAAGTGGTCGGCCAGCATATCGGCATGCTGGCCAGCGACCGTCATCCCCCCGCTTTCTTTAGCCGGCTGTCACGCCGGCTGCACCAATATGGGCGCTGGCAAGGGGAGTTCTGGGGCCGCCGCAAAAATGGCGATGTGTATCCCCAGTACCTGTCGATCAATAGTACCCATGATGCCGATGGTGAAGTCGAGTTCAGGGTGATGCTGTTTGCCGACATCAGCAAGCAAAAAGCCACGGAAGAGGAAATCTGGCGGCTGGCCAACTATGACAGCCTGACCGGGCTGGCCAACAGGCGCAAGTTTATGGAAAGGTTTCAGCATGCGCTCAGTAATGCCAAGCGCAACCGTCAACAGCTGGCCATCCTGTTTCTGGACCTGGACGACTTCAAACCGCTGAACGATACCTACGGCCACGCCTTTGGCGACAAGGTGCTGATTGAAGTGGCGGCACGCATGCAGCAGCCCCTGCGCGATACCGACCTGATTGCCCGCATTGGTGGCGACGAGTTTCTGGTACTGCTGGACGGCAACCCCGGGCCGGAAGATGCCCGCAAAATTGCACGGCGCATCAAGGATTCGGTCACCCTGCCTTTCGATATTGATGGTCATCAGGCCGGCCTGTCACTGAGCTGTGGCATCAGCCTCTATCCTGGCCATGGCGATAGTGCCGAAATGCTGATCCGCAGTGCCGACGAAGCCATGTACCAGGCCAAGGAGCAAGGCCGCAACCGCATCATCCTGGCAAGTTCAACCCCTCCTGGCGAGCCGGAGCCGGTTGAGCCCCGTACGACTTAAAGTACTGCATCGCATCCCGGGGCGAACACTGTCCACCCCGGTGCCTCAGCCAGCCGCTCCGTCCGCTAGGCGGTTTGCAGGGCACGCTTTCTCAGTTCTTCATCCCGCAGCTCGCGGCGCAAGATCTTGCCGACGTTGCTGGCTGGCAAACTGTCACGAAACTCGATTTGCCGGGCCACTTTATAAGGTGTCAGGTTGGCCCGCATATGGGCGATCACCTGATCCTTGTCGAGCTGCTGCCCCGGGCGCAACACAATGAACACTTTGATGGCTTCACCCGACTTCTCGTCAGGAATACCAATCGCCGCACATTGCAGTACCTGCGGCAGGGTGGCCAGCACATCCTCAATCTCGTTCGGGTAGACGTTAAAGCCCGACACCAGAATCATGTCTTTTTTACGATCTACCAGCTGGATATAGCCGTCTTCACGAATGAGCCCCATATCACCGGTTTTCAGCCAGCCGTCAGCATCCAGCACTTCCCGGGTGGCATCATCACGCAACCAGTAGCCCTTCATTACCTGCGGCCCCTTGACACAAAGCTCACCCACTTCGCCCAGGCCCAGCTCTACCCCTTGCTCATCGACAATACGGCACAGGGTGGAAGGTACCGGAATACCGATGGTACCCAGCTGAATATTCTGCACCGGGTTGACCGAGACGATAGGGCTGGTTTCGGTCAGGCCATAACCTTCACAAATGGGTACACCGGTGACCTCCTGCCAGCGCCGGGCAGTCGCCTGCTGCAACGCCATGCCACCCGATACCGTCATTTTCAGCGCAGAAAAGTCCAGCCGCTGAAAATCCCCGTTATTGCACAGTGCAACAAACAGCGTATTGAGCCCGACAAAACCACTGAAACGGGTACGGGACAAATCCTTGATCATGGATGGCAAATCGCGGGGGTTGGTAATCAGCAGGTTGTGATTGCCGGTCAGCATCATTGCCATGCAATGGAAGGTAAAGGCGTAAATATGGTACAGCGGCAACGGTGCCACCACGGTTTCAGCGCCGTCATTCAGGTTGGCAGCCATGATGCTGCGTGCCTGAAACATGTTGGCAATCAGGTTGCGATGGGTGAGCATTGCTCCCTTGGCGACACCGGTGGTACCTCCGGTGTACTGCAGGATGGCCACCTCGTCCGGCTCCGAATGCACAGTGCAGGCTGCTTTGCGGCTGCCCTGCGCCAGGACGTTGCGCAACGTGAGCGCATGCGGCAAATGATAGGCCGGTACCATTTTCTTGACGTACTTGACCACCGCATTGACCAGCAACCGTTTAAGCGACGGCAACATGTCGCCCACTTCCGTCATGACAACGGTACTGATGCCGGTCCGGGGTACCACCTGCTCGACCAAATGGCCCATGTTGGCCAGACATACCAACGCCTTGGCACCCGAGTCATTGAACTGGTGCTCCATCTCGCGGGCGGTATACAGCGGGTTGGTATTGACCACCACCAGCCCGGCCCGCAACGCACCAAACACCACGACCGGATACTGTAGCAGGTTGGGCAGCTGAATGGCTATGCGGTCCCCGGGCTCAAGGTCGGTATGGTGCTGGATCCAGGCGGCAAAGTCGCCCGACAACCGGTACAGCTCGCCATAGCTGATGCTGTGCCCCATGTTGCTGAAGGCCGGCTTGGCGGCAAACCGCTGACAGGACTCCTGCAATACAGAAGGAATATCGGCAAAGGCGTCGGCATCAATGCAAGGTTCTATACCAGCCGGGTATTTGTCTTCCCAGAAAGACGCATTCATTCAGGGGTTCTCCTTTACGACCTGTGGACATGCTTCAGGCTTGTGGGATGCACATTTACATGGCTGTCTATCCTGCGTCAATTCACCCAACGCAGCAAGAGAAAGCTGTGGTCACTCATGTCTGTGGCTGTTTTTAAAGCGCCTGATGTTAAACTGTCCACACTTTAAACCCTGCAATCTGGAGCTTTCATGTCTCAAACCCTGACCTGCCATGCCTACGACGACCTTAGTGTCGGCCAGACCGCCAGCCTGCAACGCACCATTACCGAAAACGACATTCTGCTGTTTGCGGCTGTGTCCGGCGACAACAACCCGGTACACCTGGACGCAGAGTTTGCCGCCAACAGCCGTTTCAGGGAGCGCATCGCCCACGGCATGCTGACCGGCGCCCTGATCAGTGCCGCCATTGCCTGCAACCTGCCCGGCCCCGGCAGCGTTTATCTGGGCCAGCAACTGACCTTCAGCCGACCGGTCAAACTTGGCGACAGCCTGGAGGTTCAGCTGGAAGTACTGGAAAAACTGCCCAAAAACCAGGTCCGCATCCGCACCCGGGTAATCAACCAGAGCGGCAAGGCCGTGGTTGACGGCGAAGCCCTGGTACTGGCCCCCGAAACCAGCGCCGCAGTCAACATGCCTCCCCTGCCCCGCTTTAAGCCGGCAAGCTGATCCGTATGAACACACAAAAGCGCCATGAAATATTCCGCCGGTTTCGGGAAGACAACCCCAAGCCGCAAACCGAGCTGGAGTATTCATCCGACTTTGAACTGTTGATCGCCGTACTGCTGTCAGCCCAGGCCACCGATGTCGGCGTCAATAAAGCCACTGCCAGGCTGTTTCCAGTCGCTCGCACGCCCGAAGCCATGTATGCGCTGGGGGTAGAAGGACTGAGCGAATACATCAAGACCATTGGCCTGTATCGCACCAAAGCCAAAAACGCCATCGAAACCTGTCGCCTGTTGATTGAAAAACACAACAGCCAGGTACCCCGTACCCGTGAAGAGCTCGAAGCCCTGCCTGGCGTGGGCCGCAAAACCGCCAACGTGGTGCTCAACACCGCTTTTGGCCAGATTGCCATGGCGGTGGATACCCATATTTTCCGGGTCAGCAACCGTACCGGCATTGCGCCGGGCAAGACGGTGCTGGAGGTCGAAAAGAAGCTGCTGCGCTTTGTCCCCAAAGAATTCCTGCTCGACGCCCATCACTGGCTTATCCTGCATGGGCGCTATGTTTGCCAGGCCCGCAAGCCACGTTGCGGCAGTTGCCGGATTGAAGATCTATGCGAGTACAAGCAGAAAACCGGAGATGATTAAACAAACAACAAAAAGCGGCAAACCCCGATAGAAAAAAACTTTTTTACATTCATGGAGTCGCGACTTATAAGACGCCCACAAACGCCTGATTGTTTTGGGAGGCCCCATGAGCAAAGAAGACCTGGAACTGGATGACGACTTTATCGAAGACGACACTGAAGCCGTTGATGAAGCCGAAACCAGTGTCACCAACACTAAAAACAGCCTGACCAAGCGCCGGGTCATTGACAACATGCTGGAAGAGCGCCGACTGAGCCGGGAGCTGGCTGAGTACGATTACGATCTGGAATGAAAAACAGCAGGCCCTGCCTGCTGTTTTTATTGATGCTGATGACGGGTTAGCCACCCGAGCGGCGTGCATCGTAGCCCTTTTGTAACAGCCACTGCAGCACCTTCTCCACCTGGTCACCCTGCACCTCAACCGTGCCTTCCTGCACCGAACCTCCACCACCACACAGCTGTTTTAGCGTTTTGCACGCAGCCTTGAGTTCGTCAGCAGTCATGGGCAGACCGGTTATCAAGGTAACCGTTTTGCCGCCACGTCCCTTGTTTTCACGTCGTACCCGCACCTTGCCATCACCCAGAATCCGGCTGCTGTCATTGCAGATACAGCTGGATCGGGGCTGGCCACAGCCGTCGCAGTGACGGCCACTGTCAGTGGAATAGACCAGTTTACCGGTCGAACGGGATTTCATGGCTGCCAGTCAACTTTTGCGGGCAGCGCCACGGCCAAAGTAACTCACATTTTGCTGGCCACTTTTACCGGTAGGAACCTTCTCAATCTTGCCGCCCTGCTTCAGAAAGGCGGCTTTCTGTGCCTCCAGCATGTTCTGGCGGGTTTCAGCATGGCTGACATCAGCAATGGCTTCACTTCCTTTGCGACTCATCATCATTCCTCCTGTCGAAAAAAGCAGATTATAACAAAAAACCGCAAGGCTTTCAAATAACTATAGCAAACAGGTATAAGAAACCAGCAAAAACTTAAAAAAAGTCATAGCACACCTCAGCCCCTGGGGTGATGTTGCGCATGCAGTGCCTGCAGGCGGGCCTGGGCCACATGGGTGTATATCTGGGTAGTCGACAGGTCACTGTGCCCCAGCAGCATCTGCACCACCCGCAAGTCGGCGCCATGGTTCAGCAAATGGGTGGCAAACGCATGGCGCAGGGTATGCGGCGACAGCGGCTTGATAATCCCGGCCACCTGCGCATGCAGCTTGATGCGGTGCCAGAAGGTCTGGCGGGTCATCTGCTGACCCCGCTGGCTGGGAAACACCACATCGCTAATTTTGCCGCCCAGCAGCAATGGCCTGCCCCGGGCCAGATAGCGCTCCAGCCAGTCCAGCGCCTGTTCACCCATCGGCACCAGCCGCTCTTTGCTGCCCTTGCCCATAACCCGTACCACACCCTGGCGCAGACTGACCTCGTCCAGTTTCAATCCGGTCAGCTCGCTGACCCGCAGGCCGGTAGCGTAGAGCACTTCCAGCATGCAGCGGTCACGCAGGCCCAGCGCCTCGCCCACATCCGGCGCCTCCAGCAAGGCATCGACATCAGACTCGGTCAGGGTATCCGGCAAATTGCGGCGGGTTTTCGGCATCTCCACCAAAGCACTGGGATCGTCGGTTATCCGCCCCTGCTCCAGCGCCTGCTGATAAAAACGCCGCAGCGCCGACAACAAGCGTGCGCTGGAACTGGCCTTATAACCCCGCTGCAAGCGCCAGCCCAGATAGTCCAGCAACTCGGTCCTTTTCGCAGCCAGCAGGCTCTGCCCACGCCCTGCCAGCCAGTCTGCATACTGCTGCAAATCGGTCCGGTAAGCAGCACGGGTGTTGTCCGACAACCCGTCCAGCAGCCAAAGCTGCTCCAGGAAGTGTTCAATCAGTTGTGTATTAGTTTGCATAGCGCATTTATTTGGATTTTTGTGGTTTCTAGTAGGCTTTTTGGTTCTTCGGAAAGGTCGGACAAGCCCCTCCAGTCGCCTGTGCGAAACCACTCACAGCCGTCATCCTGAGCGAGCACAGCGAGTCGCAGGATCCAGCGC
>CAZMLX010000074.1:0-10365 GCA_964567275.1 uncultured Thiopseudomonas sp.
ACGGTGATTTCGCCGAAGTGGAATACGCTGGCGGCCAGTACCGCCGACGCCTTGCCTTCGATAATGCCGTCGGCCAGGTGCTGCAATGTACCAACGCCGCCGGATGCGGTCACCGGCACGCTTACCGCTTCGCTGATGGCACGGGTAACGCCCAGGTCAAAGCCGTTTTTGGTACCGTCACCATCCATGCTGGTGACCAGCAGCTCGCCGGCACCCAGTTGTTCCATTTTCTGCGCCCAGCCCACGGCTTCGATGCCGGTATTGGTCTTGCCGCCGTGAATAAACACTTCCCAGCCGTTCTCGGAGGTTTTTTTCACGTCGATGGCCACCACAATGCGCTGGCTGCCAAATTGCTCTGCCGCTTCACGCACAAAGTCGGGATTGCTGACCGCTGCCGAGCCGATGGAGACCTTGCTGGCACCGGCTTCCAGCAGACGCTGTACATCCGCCACGGTGCGCACACCGCCGCCCACGGTCAACGGGATGCTGATGGCTTCGGCGACTTTTTTTACCAGTTCAACCGTGGTGTCACGGCCTTCGTTGGTGGCGCTGATGTCAAGAAAGGTCAGTTCGTCGGCACCTTGCTCGCTGTAGCGGCGGGCGATTTCTACCGGATCACCGGCATCGCGGATGTCAACGAAGTTGACGCCCTTGACCACACGGCCGTTTTCAATGTCCAGGCAGGGGATGATGCGTTTGGTGTTGCTCATTGTGGTTGCTCCGTGTGGTTGGCGTGAAAATGTCAGTGTCTGAAGCGTTTGGGTATGGATTGCGCAAACACGCCGCAAGTAAATCTGACCGCCAAGGATGGCGGAAATGCAGTTTTTGCAGGAGCAAAAAACTGCCCTGTAGGCTCCGCAACGCCATCCATGGCGTTGCAGGGTTTGCTCCACCCATGCCCAGCGCTGCGCAGATTCCGTGCAGGCTGCAAATGATGACTGCGTCGCACACCCGTGTTTGGGGCAGCGGAAATCATCACATAAAAAAGCCCTCATGCGAGGGCTTTTATTTTATTTGAATCCGTCGCACAAGGCTTGTGCTTCTGCCACATCCAGGGTGCCTTCGTAGATGGCACGGCCAGTAATGGCACCGATGATGCCGGGAGCACGGGCGTCCAGCAGGGCCTGAATGTCTTTGACGGTATGAATACCACCGGAAGCGATCACCGGGATGCGGGTGGCGTTGGCCAGCGCAGCGGTGGCTTCGACGTTGCAACCCTGCATCATGCCGTCTTTGGCGATGTCGGTGTAAACAATGGCACTTACGCCATCGTTCTCGAAGCGTTTGGCCAGATCAATTACCTGTAACTGGCTGACTTCTGCCCAGCCGTCGGTGGCGACAAAGCCGTCTTTGGCATCCAGTCCGACAATCACCTTGCCAGGAAAAGCCTTGCAGGCTTCGGTAACAAATTCCGGTTCCTTGACCGCTTTGGTGCCGATAATCACGTAGCTGACACCGGCACGTACATAATGCTCGATGGTTTCCAGGGTGCGGATGCCGCCGCCAATCTGGATGGGCAGCGTGGGATATTTTTTGGCAATGGCGGTGACCACCTCACCGTTGACCGGCTCGCCTTCAAAGGCACCGTTCAGGTCAACCAGGTGCAGACGGCGACAACCGCCTTCCACCCACTTGGCCGCCATGCTGACGGGGTCATCAGAGAATACGGTGGAGTCTTCCATACGGCCCTGACGCAAACGTACACAGGCACCATCTTTCAAATCAATTGCGGGGATAATCAGCATTGTTGTTTCGCTTCGGTTTATTTCGCATCAAAAGCTTGCGTGCTTGCCGGTCTGGCAGGTATTACGCAAAGTCGCCGTGAATACATCCCTGTAGGCTCGAAGGCGACATCCATGTCGCCTACGCTTTGCTCCACACCTGCCAGACCGGCTCCCGACATTGTGCAATCGTCGAGCGCTCAAAAAATTACAGCGAACCCTTGGTCGAAGGCATGCGGCCTTCCATGCGCGGGTCCAGCGTCAGCGCCATGCGCAGGGCACGACCAAACGCCTTGAATACGGTTTCAATCTGGTGATGGGTGTTGATGCCACGCAGGTTGTCGATGTGCAGGGTGATATTGGCGTGGTTGACGAAGCCCTGAAAGAACTCCTGGAACAAATCCACATCAAAACCGCCCACCAGCGCACGGGTGTAAGGCACATTGAACTGCAAACCGGGACGGCCGGAGAAGTCCAGCGCCACGCGGGACATGGCCTCGTCCATCACCACATAGGAGTGGCCGTAACGGGTAATGCCCTTCTTGTCGCCGACCGCCTTGGCAAACGCCTGGCCCAGGGTAATGCCGACATCTTCCACGGTGTGGTGATCGTCGATGTGCAGGTCGCCCTTGCAGTGCACGTCCAGATCAATCAGGCCGTGACGGGCAATCTGGTCAAGCATGTGCTCCATAAAGGGCACGCCCATATCAAACTTGCCCTCACCGGTACCATCCAGATTGACGGTGACCTTGACCTGGGTTTCCAGGGTGTTGCGCTCAACCGCTGCGATACGCTGAGTCATTCTTGGCTCCAAAATCAACGGGGCACAACCTTCGCCCGCAAATTCCACAAAGGCGATATTATAAGGCCAAAGCCGTCCTTACTGCCACACACCGACACAGGAGCGCCCATGCCGGTCTTTCTGGAACAGGTCCAGCTGCCCAGCAGCCAGGACACAATCGATCTTGAAAAAATTTACGCCGAAGCCCCCAACTGGCTGCTGCCGCCTTATGGCAGTGCCAAAGCCCTGCTACAGGCCAATCTGCACCAGGGCAGCCTGGTTGCCGCCCGCTTCAACCAGCGTCTGCTCGGGGCGGCCATTTTGCATCGGGGCGACAGCGAATGGCAGATCAGCCACCTGTGCGTACGCCAGATCACCCGCATGCGGGGCGTAGCCCGCCGTCTGCTGGACGAGCTCCAGCGCGAAGCCGCTGCCAACGGTGCCGGTCTGGTCATGCTGTTGCCTGCTGACAAACCCGAGCTGGAAGACCTCGCCAGCCATCTGGGCATCGCCTGGCGTCCGGCATAACGGCTGCAGTCAGCACCCTTTGCTACACTCTGTCACTCACTCACACCACCGGGAAGGTTACCGTCATGAAAACACTCGGCAAACTGGTCGGCATACTGCTGCTGGCCGTGGCCCTGCTAGTCGCTGCGGCAGCGGTATACGTTACCCGCTTTCTGAACCCCAATGATTACAAAGAAGAAATCCGCCAGTTGACGCTCGACCAGGCCGGACTGGACCTGCAGATCGACGGCGATATCGGCTGGAGCCTGTTTCCGTGGCTGGGGCTGGAACTGACCGACACCCGCCTGGCGCGCCCCGAACAGCCCGAACTGGCCCGGGTCAGCCGTCTTGGCCTGTCGGTACGGGCATTGCCTCTGCTGCGCAAAGAAGTGCGCATGAGCGGCATCCGTCTGGACGGCCTGGAGCTGACACTGGTGGTGGATAAAAACGGCCAGTCCAACTGGCAGCAACCAGCCACAACAGAACCCCCAAAAAAAGACCCTGCACAACAGGCTCCGGCCGAAGCAGACAGCCCGGCCAGCACCACGGCGCTGCAGCTGGATATCGACAGCCTGACTCTGCACAATGCCCGTATCAACTATCAGGACCTGGGCTCACAACAACAGTTCCTGCTGGAAAACATTCAGCTGGAAACCGGCGCCATCATCCCCGGCCAGGACTTCAACCTGAAGTTGTCCGGCTTTGTTGCCAGCAACACGCCTCTGCTGCGGGCCAAAGCGCAACTGAATGGCAGCGCCTTTATCGACCGCAGCGGCCAGCAACTGCGTCTGAACGCCTTCACCCTGAACGGCGAGCTGGCAGGCGATCCCCTCGCCGGCAAAGCAGCCACCATCAATCTGGCCGGCAATCTGGCATTCGACCTGCACCGGCAGCAACTGACCCTGGGCAACCTGAAAATCGGCATCAACCAGCTGCAAGCCATGGCCGATCTGGAGCTGGATGCCAGCCAGCCCGACCCTGCCTTGCAAGGTCGCCTGTCGGTAGCACCGCTGGAACTGCGCAGTTTTCTGGCAAGCATAGGTATTGAGTTGCCAAAAGATCTGCCTGCCAATGCCCTTCAACACCTTGAGCTCAATGGCGCCATCAGCGGCAGCCTGGCAGCACCGTCACTGCACGACGCCCGGATCCGGCTGGACCAGAGCAACTTTACCGGCGAGCTGGGCAGCAGCAATCTGGAGCAGCAGGCATTTTATCTGCGGCTCAAAGGCGACCAGCTGAACCTGGACAACTATCTGGGCACCAGCAATACGCCCGCCACCCCGCCTGCCGGCAGCTCCCCGCAGACAACCGGCAACAGCGCCAGTACAGGCACCAGCAGCCCCTGGTCCAGTGACGCCCTGCTGTCGGCCGATACCTTCGACGGCCTCAATCTGGATGCACAACTGGAGCTGGAACAGCTCACCCTGTCCGGCCTGCCGCTACAAGCCGCACGTTTCAACCTGCTGGTCCGCAACAACCAGCTCAATGTTCGCAGTTACAGCGCCAGCCTGTACGGCGGCCAGATCAACGGCAATGCAGCGGTCAATCTCAACCAGCAACCGCCAGCGCTGACCCTGCACAGCACAGTCAGCCAGCTACCGGTTGCACAGGTCGCCAAACAGCTGGGCGAGCCCCTGCCGGTCAGCGGCAAACTCAATCTGGATGGCAAACTGACCACCCGCGGCAACAGCGAACAGGAGTGGATCAGCAACCTCGCTGGCAACCTTAACCTGCAGCTGCTGGACGGCATACTGCACGACAGCAACCTGGAGCAGCAACTGTGCATGGGTATTGCCACCCTTAACCGCAAGCCTTTGACACAAAACAAAAAATCCACCAGCACTCCGTTCACCCGGTTGACCACCAGCGCCACCCTCAGCCGCGGCATTGCCCACACTCCCGACCTGCGCATCGCCATTCCCGGCCTGCTGGTCAAAGGCAAGGGCGATCTCGACCTGAACCGGATGCAACTGGACCAGCGGCTCGGCGTCATTCTGGAAGGCGACACCCGCCCCATGCCCGATCCCGCCTGCACCCTCAACAAGCGCTATGTCGGGCTGGAGCTACCGGTGCGTTGCCAGGGCCCGCTGGACACCGTGGCCGACAGTTGCAGCATCGACCAGGAAGGTGTCGGCAAACTGGTCAGCAAGCTGGCCGGCGACAAACTCACCGAAAAGCTGGAAGAAAAGCTCAAGGACAAAGTCAGCCCCGACCTGCAAGACGCCCTGAAAGGATTGTTTAAAAAGTGACCTCCGAACAGTTTGCCCCTGCCGTGCTGGCCTGGGCCGCCACGCACGGCCGTCACGATCTGCCCTGGCAACAGAACGTCACGCCCTACCGGGTGTGGATTTCCGAAATCATGCTGCAACAAACCCAGGTGGTTACGGTCATCGACTACTTCCAGCGCTTTATGCAGCGCTTTCCCGACCTGCCCAGCCTGGCGGCCGGTGAACAGGACGAAGTGCTGCATCTGTGGACCGGTCTGGGTTACTACAGCCGTGCCCGCAACCTGCACAAAACCGCCCGGTTGCTGGCCGGACAACATGGCGGTGATTTCCCCCGCAGCGTAGAGCAACTGGCACAGCTGCCCGGCATTGGCCGCAGCACCGCCGGCGCCATTGCCAGCCTGGGCATGGGCCTGCGTGCGCCCATTCTGGACGGCAACGTCAAGCGGGTACTGGCCCGCTACAGCGCCCTGCGCGACTACCCCGGCACCAGCGCCGCCATGCGCCAGCTATGGCAACTGGCCGAACAGCTAACCCCCGCTGCCGGACAGGCCGGCGCCTATACCCAGGCGATGATGGATCTGGGTGCGACGCTGTGCACCCGCAGCAAACCGGACTGCAACCGCTGCCCGCTGCAACAAGGCTGCCAAGCCAAACTGTTGGGCCTACAAAACGAACTGCCGGTACCCCGACCGAAAAAAGCACTGCCCGAGCAACACTGCCACATGCTGCTGCTGACCAACCAGCAGGGCGAAATCCTGCTGCAGCAGCGCCCGCAACAGGGGCTGTGGGGCGGCCTGTACAGCCTGCCGCAGCTGGATGACATGGATGCCCTGCCCGCCTTGCTGGACAGCCTGCAACTGCGGGGCGACAGCCCGCACCCCCTGCCGACATTGATCCATACCTTCAGCCACTTCCGTTTGCATATCCAGCCCTGGCAGCTTGGCGTACAGCCCGCCGGCGTGGCCGAAATGGCACCGCACCCGCAGCTCTGGTATAACAGGCAGCGTCCCCCATCCATCGGCCTGGCGGCGCCGGTCAAAAAACTGCTGACCCGCCGTCAGGCCTGAACCAAGGAGCACTTCATGTCCCGTACCGTCCTGTGCCGACTGCACAAAGAACAACTGCCCGGCCTGGCCAAACCGCCTTTTCCCGGTGCCCGTGGTGAAGACCTGTACCAAAATGTCTCGCAAAAAGCCTGGGACGAATGGCAAACCCACCAGACCATGATCATCAACGAGCGCCACCTCAACATGATGGACGCCAAAGATCGCAAGTACCTGATGGGTGAAATGGACAAGTTTTTTGCCGGTGAAGCCTTCGAACAAGCCGAAGGCTATGTGCCGCCCAGCGAATAACATCGCCTTCCCTTGCCAGCAGGAGCACGGCCATCAACATCCTGATTGTCGATGACGAACCGGCCATTGCCGATACCCTGGGCTATGCCCTGCGCAGCCAGGGCTTCAGCTGCCAAAGCTGCGGCCTTGGCGGACAGGCACTTGAGCTGCTGGCCGCCAACCGCTTTGATTTTGTGGTGCTGGATGTCGGCCTGCCCGACCTGAGCGGCTTTGAGGTTTGCCGTGAGCTGCGCCGTTTTAGCAGCATTCCGGTGCTGTTTCTCACCGCCCGCAGCGACGAGGTGGACCGCATTGTCGGGCTGGAGCTGGGTGCCGACGACTATGTCAGCAAGCCCTTTAGTCCCCGTGAAGTGGTCTCGCGCATCCGTGCCATCCAGCGCCGGCTGCAACCCGTCACTGCCGCTACTCCCCAATTCGGTCCGGCGTTCAGCCATGACAGTGCCGGCCAGCGCATTGCCTTTGCCGGCCACTGGCTCAATCTGACCCGCTACGAGTACCACCTGCTGGCCCTGCTACTGGAGCGCCGTGGCCGCATTCTGTCACGCAGCCAGATTATGGAAGCGGTGTGGCAAGATGACGGCGAAAGCCTGGAGCGCACCGTCGATACCCATATCAAAACCCTGCGCAAAAAACTGCGCGACCACAGCCCCGACGAGCTGATCATCACCCACCGGGGGCTGGGCTACAGCCTGGTGTCCTGAACCATGGGCATTTCCGTCCGCCTGTTTTTCGGCTACTTCCTGATTGTGGGTCTGGCGGCCTGGTTTGTGCAGAATTCCTTCGTCCGCGAAACCCAGCCCGGCATCCGCCAGGCCACCGAAGAAAGCCTAATCGACAGCGCCAACCTGCTGGCTGAGCTGGCCGCTGCCGATCTGGCTGCCAACCGGCTGACAGACGGGCGCTTTGCCCGTGCCGTACAGGCCGCCCTGCAACGCCAGCCCGGCGCCAGCATCTACGGCATCGACAAAAACAGCATCGACCTGCGCATCTACCTGACCGACACCCGCGGCATTGTGCTCTATGACTCGCAGCACCAGTTCACCGGCCAGGACTTCTCCCGCTGGCTCGATGTCAGCCGGGTACTGCGGGGCGAATACGGCGCCCGCCAAAGCCGCAGCGACCCTGCCAACCCTGCCACTTCGGTGATGCATGTTGCCGCCCCGGTACGCCAGAACGGCGAGCTGATTGGCGTTATCTCGCTGGCCAAACCAATGACCTCCATCGCCCCCTTTCTGGAGCGGGCCAACAGCAGAGTGCGCCATTCCGGGCTGGTCCTGCTGGCAATCAGTGCCCTGATCGGCCTGTTCTTTACCGCCTGGCTCAGCCACTCCATCCACCGGTTGCGTGATTACGCCCGAAATGTCAGCGAGGGCCGCAAAGCCGAGCCACCCACTGGCGGCGGCCGCCAGCTGACCGAACTGGCGCAGGCACTGGCCGGCATGCGTGAAAAACTGGAAGGCAAACAATACGTCGAGCGCTATGTACAAAACCTGGCGCACGAGATGAAAAGCCCGCTAACCGCCATTATCGGTAGCGCCGAACTGCTGCAAGACGAGCTGCCTGCCGCCGACCGCCAGCACTTTGTCGGCACCATCAACGAACAATCGGCACGGCTGCAAAGCATCATCGACCGCATGCTGTTGCTGGCCAGGGTCGAGCAATTGCAATCACCCGGCGAACGTGAACCGTTCGAGCCGGCGGTCCTGTTGCAACAACTGGTACACGAGCGCCAGCCGCAACTGGACAGCCGCCAGCTGGCGTGCCGCCTCGATCTGCACGCCGGCCTGCAGTTGCGTGGCGATGCCTTTTTGCTGCAACAGGCCATGGCCAACCTGCTGGACAACGCCATCGAGTTTTCACCCGCAGGCGGCCTGATTGACTGCCGGCTGGCCTGCGACATGCAGTACTGCACCCTGACCATTCGTGACCAGGGCAATGGCGTACCCGATTACGGCCTGCCCCGCCTGTTCGAGCGTTTTTACTCATTGCCACGCCCGGCCACCGGCAAAAAAAGTACCGGTCTGGGGCTGGCGCTGGTACGGGAAGTAGCCCGCCTGCACCACGGCGAAGCCGAACTGGCCAACCACCCGGACGGTGGCTGCATCGCCCGGCTGACCCTGCCCCGCCCATAACAAATACAACTTCACACCCGCTTCACACCGGCTTCGTCAAGGCTTCACCTGTCCCCTGCACACTGGCTCCATCACGAACAGAAGGAGCCTCACCATGCAAGCCCTGAAAAAACCCCTGCCCAAAGTGGGCATCATTGCCCTGCTGTCACTGTTGCTGCTGATTCCGCTGCACATGATCAGCAACCAGATTGCCGAGCGCAGCCAGCGCCAGCACGAAGTCCAAAGCGATATCGCCGCCCGTTCCGCCGGCAGCCAGCGGCTGACCGGCCCCGTTATCCTGCTTGAATACCAGGAGCACACCCGCAAAACCGAAGTGGACGCCAAAACCGGCGAAGAACGAATGGTCTGGCACAGCCGCCAACGCCAGCAACGGATTGCCCCGCAGCTGCTGGACATCAAGGGCAGCGCCGACAGCGAAGTACGCACACGCGGCATCTACCAGGCACGGCTATTTCACCTGATGGCCAACATCCACGCCGAATTCAGCTTCACCGCCCCGGAAACCCCGGAAAACGGCCGCATCAGCCATATGCAGGCCACCCTGCTGCTGGGCGTCAGCGATCCCCGTGGCATCAACAACAACCCCCAGGCCATCCTCAACGGCAAAACTGCACACTTTATCAGCCTGCCCTACGACCGCATGGACATGCCGTCGCTGGGCATCAAACTGGGCAGCTGGGAAGCCGGCCGGCCGCAGGCCTGGCAAATCGAATTCCCGCTCAACCTGACCGGTACCCAGACCCTGGACATCGCCCCGGTGGCAGAAAGCAACCGCATCGAGCTGGCCTCAGACTGGCCACACCCCAGTTTTGCCGGCCGCTTCCTGCCACGCCAGCGTGACGTTGGCAGCGACGGTTTCACCGCCCGCTGGGAAATCTCACACCTGGCCCGTGACTTCGAGTCTGCGCTGTCCCGACGCAGCGATGAAATCCTCAGTGTCAGCTTTATTGACCCGGTCAACATCTACCTGCAGGCCGAACGTGCCACCAAGTACGGCCTGCTGTTTGTCATCCTCACCTTTGCCGCTTTTTTCCTCACCGAAACCCTGCGCAGCATCGCCCTGCACCCCATGCAGTACCTTCTGGTCGGGCTGGCGCTGGCCATCTTCTTCCTGCTGCTGATCGCCTTCTCCGAACACATGCCCTTTGCTGCCGCCTACGGCATCGCTGCCACCGCCTGTATTGCCATTATCAGCTGGTATCTGTCCGGCGTACTGGGCAAATGGCAACAGGGACTGGCCTTCGGTGCCGGCCTGACCAGCCTGTATGGCGTACTGTTTGGCGTGCTGCGCTCCGAAGACAACGCCTTGCTGATGGGCAGTCTCCTGCTGTTTGTTGCCCTCGCCACCAGCATGCTCGCCACCCGCAAACTGGACTGGTACAACATTCGCAAACAAAGCGCTTGACAGCCCGTAGCAATGCTATAGAATGCCGCCCTGTTGCCCGGATAGCTCAGTCGGTAGAGCAGGGGATTGAAAATCCCCGTGTCGGCAGTTCGATTCTGTCTCCGGGCACCATATGCAGCCCCCAAGTACGCAAGTACTCGGGGGCTTTTTTTATTGCGCACAGTTTGTAATTCCCCGGAGCACGCCATGGAACAATCAGGCATCCTGCACAGCTGGAACGACGACAAGGGTTTCGG
>CAZMLX010000075.1:0-1371 GCA_964567275.1 uncultured Thiopseudomonas sp.
CCACCGGGGTGCCGAGAAAATGGCCGAGCGCCAGAGCTGGCACAGCTTCATTCCCTACACCGACCGCATCGACTATCTGGGCGGAGTGATGAACAACCTGCCCTATGTGCTGGCGGTAGAAAAGCTGGCCGGCATCAAGGTGCCGCAGCGGGTCGACGTGATCCGCATCATGATGGCCGAGTTCTTCCGCATCCAGAACCACCTGCTGTACCTGGGTACCTTTATCCAGGACGTGGGCGCCATGACCCCGGTGTTCTTTACCTTCACCGACCGTCAGCGCGCCTACAAGGTGATCGAAGCCATTACCGGCTTCCGCATGCACCCGGCCTGGTACCGGATTGGCGGCGTCGCCCACGACCTGCCGCGTGGCTGGGACCGTCTGGTGCGCGAATTCCTCGACTGGATGCCCAAGCGTCTGAACGAATACGAGAAAGCCGCGCTGAAAAACAGCATCCTGATTGGCCGTACCCGTGGCGTAGCCGCCTACAACACCAAAGAAGCGCTGGAGTGGGGCGTCACCGGCGCCGGTCTGCGCGCCACCGGCTGCGACTTCGACCTGCGCAAGGCCCGTCCGTATTCCGGCTACGAAAACTTCGAGTTTGAAGTGCCGCTGGCCGCCAACGGCGACGCCTACGACCGCTGTCTGGTCAAGATGGGCGAAATGCGCCAGAGCCTGAAAATCATCGAGCAGTGCCTGAACAACATGCCCGAAGGCCCCTACAAGGCGGACCACCCGCTGACCACGCCGCCACCCAAAGAGCGCACCCTGCAGCACATCGAAACCCTGATTACCCACTTCCTGCAGGTATCCTGGGGCCCGGTGATGCCGGCCAACGAGTCGCTACAGATGATTGAAGCCACCAAGGGCATCAACAGTTATTACCTGACCAGTGACGGCAGCACCATGAGCTACCGCACCCGCATCCGCACTCCAAGCTTCCCGCACCTGCAGCAGATCCCGTCCGTGATCCGCGGCAGCATGGTTTCCGACCTGATCGCTTACCTGGGCAGCATTGACTTCGTTATGGCAGACGTGGACCGCTGATTATGACTACGCTGATTAAAACCGACCGTTTCACGCTCAGCGACGCCGAACGCGCCGCCATCGAGCAGGAAATGCAGCACTACGAAGACCCGCGTGCCGCCTCCATTGAAGCGCTGAAAATTGTCCAGCAGCAACGTGGCTGGGTACCCGACGGTGCCGCCGACGCCATTGGTGCCATCCTTGGCATTCCCGCCAGCGACGTGGAAGGTGTGGCCACCTTTTACAGCCAGATTTTCCGCCAGCCGGTGGGCCGCCACATCATCAGGGTGTGCGACAGCATGACCTGCTATATCGCCGGCCACGAAGGCGTGCTCGACAGCATCCAG
>CAZMLX010000075.1:1471-10319 GCA_964567275.1 uncultured Thiopseudomonas sp.
ATCTTCCTGCGTGGTGAATATGTGGATGCCGCGCGCAACCTCAACCGTGCGGTCGAGGAAGCCAAGGCCGCCGGACTGTTGGGCAAAAACATTCTCGGCTCCGGCTTTGATTTCGAGCTGTTTGTACACACCGGCGCAGGCCGCTACATCTGTGGTGAAGAAACCGCACTGATCAACTCGCTGGAAGGCCGCCGTGCCAACCCCCGTGCCAAGCCACCGTTTCCGGCGGCCGTGGGCGTGTGGGGCAAGCCCACTTGCGTCAACAACGTGGAAACCCTGTGCAACGTGCCCGCCATCATTGGCAACGGCGTGGACTGGTACACCGGCCTGGCCCGCCCCGACAGCGGCGACCACGGCACCAAGTTGATGGGCTTTTCCGGCAAGGTAAAAAACCCCGGCATCTGGGAACTGCCACTGGGCATCAGCGCCCGCGAGCTGTTCGAGGACTATGCTGGCGGCATGCGTGACGGTTACCAGCTCAAGTGCTGGCAGCCCGGCGGGGCCGGTACCGGCTTCCTGCTGCCCGAGCACCTGGAAGCGCTGATGTTTTCCGGCGGCATCGGCAAGGTCGGCACCCGCATGGGCACCGGTCTGGCACTGGCCATCGACCACACCGTCAACATGGTGTCGCTGTTGCGGGTGATGGAAGAGTTCTTCGCCCGCGAGTCCTGCGGCTGGTGTACTCCCTGCCGTGACGGCCTGCCGTGGAGCGTAAAAACCCTGCGCGCCCTGGAACAGGGCAAGGGCCGTCCGGAAGACCTGGACGTGCTGCTGCAGCTGGTGGACTTCCTTGGCCCGGGCAAAACCTTCTGCGCCCACGCACCGGGCGCCGTGGAGCCACTGGGCAGTGCCATCAAGTATTTCCGCAGCGAATTCGAGGCGGGCGTCGCGCCACAGGCCTGACCCGCACCGGCGGCACACGAGATTTGCCGGCCCGGCCTGCACAGTTTGCAGCCGGGCCGCCTGTACACTTTAACGAAGCACCCGCTTGCGGGTAAGAAGAAGCACAATCATGGCCACTATTCATGTAGATGGTAAGCAATACGAAGTGGACGGCGCAGACAGCCTGCTGCAGGCCTGCCTGTCCCTCGGACTGGATATTCCCTACTTTTGCTGGCACCCGGCGCTGGGCAGCGTGGGTGCCTGTCGCCAGTGTGCGGTCAAGCAGTACAGCGACGAGAACGACACCCGTGGTCGTCTGGTCATGTCCTGCATGACGCCTGCCACCGACAACAGCTGGATTTCGATTGACGACGAGGAAGCCAAGGCATTCCGCTCCAGCGTGGTCGAATGGCTGATGACCAACCACCCGCACGATTGCCCGGTGTGTGAGGAAGGCGGCCACTGCCACCTGCAGGACATGACGGTAATGACCGGCCACAACCAGCGCCGTTACCGCTTCACCAAACGCACCCACCAGAACCAGGAGCTCGGCCCCTTCATCGCCCACGAGATGAACCGCTGTATCGCCTGCTACCGCTGCGTGCGCTACTACAAGGACTACGCCGGCGGCACCGACCTGGGTGTATTCGGTGCCCATGACAACGTCTATTTTGGCCGGGTTGAAGACGGCACCCTGGAAAGCGAATTTTCCGGCAACCTCACCGAGGTCTGCCCGACCGGTGTGTTCACCGACAAAACCCACTCCGAGCGCTACAACCGCAAGTGGGACATGCAGTTTGCCCCCAGCATCTGCCACGGCTGTGCCTCCGGCTGCAACATCAGCCCCGGCGAGCGCTATGGCGAGCTGCGCCGCATCGAAAACCGCTTCAACGGCGAGGTCAACCACTACTTCCTGTGTGACCGTGGCCGCTTTGGCTATGGCTACGTCAACCGTGCCGACCGTCCGCGCCAGCCGCTGCTGCAGGGTGCCACAGAAGGCCTGGGCATTGACCAGGCGCTGGACACCGCCGCCGACCTGCTCAACCGCAAGCGCATCATCGGCATCGGCTCGCCCCGCGCCAGCCTGGAAAGCAACTTTGCCCTGCGTGAACTGGTCGGTGCCAAAGACTTCTTCTCCGGCATCGCCCGTGAAGAGCTGGACAACATCCACCTGATTCGCCAGCTGCTGCAAAACGGCCCGCTGCCGATTGCCTCCATGCGTGACATGGAATCCCACGACGCCGTGTTTGTCCTCGGCGAAGACCTGACCCAGAGCGCCGCCCGCATTGCGCTGGCCCTGCGCCAGGCCGCCCGTGGCAAGGCCACCGAGCTGGCCGGCGGTGCCGGCATTCAGGAATGGCATCAGGCCGCCATCCAGAACATTGCCCAGGGCCAGCTGAACCCGGTGTTCATTGCCAGCCTGGACGGCACCCGCCTGGACGATATTGCCGTCGAAGCCGTACAGGCCGCCACCAGCGACCTGGCCCGTCTTGGCCATGCCGTAGCCCACGCCATCGACCCGTCCGCACCGGCCGTCGCCGGTCTGGAAGCCGATGCACTGGAACTGGCCCAACGCATTGCCGATGCCCTGCTGGCCGCCAGGCGCCCGCTGCTGGTTTCCGGTGCCTCACTGGGCAGCCAGGCGATTATCGAAGCCGCCGCCAACATCGCCCAGGCACTGAAAAACCGCGACAAGAACGCCTCCATCAGCATGGTGGTGCCGGAAGCCAACAGCATGGGCCTGTCTATGCTGCTGGACGGCGACAACGCCGACAAATCCGTCGAAGCAGCCCTGGCTGCCCTGAGCGCCGGTCAATATGACGCGCTGGTGGTACTGGAAAACGACCTTTACCGCCGTGCCGACGCCGCCAGCGTTGATGCCGCCCTGGCTGCGGCCAGCTCGGTGATTGTGGTGGACCACCAGCAAACCGCCACCGCCGACAAGGCGCATCTGGTATTGCCGGCCTCCAGCTTTGCCGAAGGCGACGGCACCCTGGTCAGCCAGGAAGGCCGTGCCCAGCGCTTCTTCCAGGTGTACGACCCGGCCTACTACCAGCCTGACAACCGTATCCGCGAAGGCTGGCGCTGGCTGCATGCCCTGCGCAGCACCTTGCTCAACCAGCCAGCCGACTGGACCAGCCTGGACGAAGTCACTGCCGCCTGTGCTGCGGTACAACCCCAGCTGGCAACCATTGTCGACGCCGCACCGGCTGCCGGTTTCCGTATCCGCGGCCTGAAACTGGCCCGTTCCCCGCACCGTTCCAGTGGCCGGACCGCCATGCGCGCCAATATCAGCGTGCACGAGCCACGCCAGCCGCAGGATCAGGACAGCGCCTTTGCCTTCTCCATGGAAGGCTACTCCGGCAGTCAGGAAGTACACCAGCAGGTACCCTTTGCCTGGGCGCCGGGCTGGAACTCACCACAAGCCTGGAACAAGTTCCAGGACGAAGTGGGCGGTCACCTGCGCAACGGCGACCCCGGCCTGCGCCTGCTGGATGGCGAGCGCACCAGTCTGGCCTGGAACCAGCCGCCAGCGGCCTTTGCACCCGCCCGCGACACCTGGCAGGCGGCGCCGTTGTTCCACCTGTTCGGCAGTGAAGAAACCAGCAGCCGTGCCGCCCCAATCCAGGAGCGCATGCCGCAGCCCTATGTGGCGCTGGCAGAAGCCGAAGCCACCCGCCTGGGCCTGGCCGACGGCTGCCAGGTACGCATCGAGCTGGACGGCCAGCCGCTGCAGCTGGCCCTGCGCGTCAGCGACACCCTGCCGCTGGGTGTCGCCGCCCTGCCAGCCGGCCTGCCGGGCATTCCGCCGCTGCGCAGCACCAGCCTGGTGCGCACCATTGAGGAGATCAAGGCATGAACTGGCTCACTCCCGAAGTCATGGCCATTATCGTCAGTGTGCTCAAAGCCATCGTCATCCTGCTGGTGGTCGTACTGGCCGGTGCGCTGCTCAGTTTTGTCGAGCGCCGCCTGCTGGGCCTGTGGCAAGACCGCTACGGCCCCAACCGGGTCGGACCCGGCGGCATGTTCCAGATCGTGGCCGACATGATCAAGATGTTCTTTAAAGAGGACTGGACGCCGCCCTTTGCCGACAAGCTGATCTTCACCCTGGCACCCATCATTGCCATGAGCACCCTGCTGATCGCCTTTATCGTGATCCCGGTGACTCCAGGCTGGGGCGTCGCCGACCTCAACATCGGCCTGCTGTTCTTCTTTGCCATGGCCGGCCTGACCGTGTATGCGGTGCTGTTTGCCGGCTGGTCGAGCAGCAACAAGTTTGCCCTGCTTGGCGGCCTGCGTGCGGCGGCGCAAACCCTGTCCTACGAGGTGTTCCTTGGCCTGTCGCTGATGGGCATTGTGGCGCAGGTTGGCTCGTTCAACATGCGTGACATCGTCGCCTACCAGGGCGAAAACCTGTGGTTCATCATTCCGCAGTTTTTCGGCTTTATGACCTTCTTCATTGCCGGCGTGGCCGTCACCCACCGTCACCCCTTCGACCAGCCGGAAGCCGAGCAGGAGCTGGCCGACGGTTATCACGTGGAATATGCAGGCATGAAATGGGGCATGTTCTTTGTCGGTGAGTACATCGGCATCGTGCTGGTATCGGCGCTGCTGGCCACCCTGTTCTTTGGCGGCTGGCTGGGCCCGTTCGGGCTGCTGCCGGGTCTGCCGCTGCTGTGGTTTGGCCTGAAAACCGCGTTTTTCATTATGGTTTTCATTCTGCTGCGCGCCTCACTGCCCCGTCCGCGCTATGACCAGATGATGGCGTTTGGCTGGAAAGTCTGCCTGCCGCTCACCCTCGTCAACCTGCTGGTTACCGCCGCTTTCGTGCTGGCAGCCGCCTGAGGAGAACACCCGTGATCAAGTCTGTTATTAACATCCTGCACGGCACCTACACCCAGCTGCGCAGCCTGGTCATGATTTTCGGACATGCGTTCCGCAAGCGTGACACCCTGCAATACCCGGAAGAGCCGGTCTATCTGCCACCACGCTATCGCGGCCGCATCGTGCTGACCCGCGACCCCGACGGCGAAGAGCGCTGCGTGGCCTGTAACCTGTGCGCTGCCGCCTGTCCGGCCAGCTGCATTTCGCTGCAAAAGGCAGAAACCGAAGACGGCCGCTGGTACCCGGAATTTTTCCGCATCAACTTCTCGCGCTGCATTTTCTGCGGCCTGTGCGAAGAGGCCTGTCCGACCACCGCCATCCAGCTGACCCCGGACTTTGAACTGGGCGAATACAAACGCCAGGATTTGGTGTACGAGAAAGAAGACCTGCTGATTTCCGGCCCCGGCAAAAACCCGGACTACAACTTCTACCGCGTCTCCGGCCTGTCGATTGCCGGCAAGCCCAAGGGCGCTGCGCAAAGCGAAGCCGAACCAATCAACGTCAAGGGACTGCTGCCATGATCCCCGTAAGGAGCCTCTGATGGAGTTTGCTTTTTATCTTTCGGCCGGTGTGGCGGTTGCCGCCACCCTGCTGGTGATCACCAACACCCGCGCGGTGCATGCGCTGCTGTACCTGGTGACCTCGCTGCTGGCCATTTCCATGTGCATGTTCAGCCTGGGCGCACCCTTTGCCGGCGTGCTGGAAATCATTGTCTACGCCGGTGCCATCATGGTGCTGTTTGTGTTTGTGATCATGATGCTCAACCTGGGCACCGACAGTCACCTGCGCGAACGCCAGTGGCTAAGCCCGCGCAGCTGGTTGGGTCCGTCCGTACTGTCCGGCCTGCTGCTGGCCCAGTTGCTCTATGTGCTGTTTGCCGCTGAATCGTCCGGTGTGGTAACCGGTGCCACAGTCGATGCCAAAGCGGTGGGCCTGGCCCTGTTCGGCCCCTACATGCTGGCCACCGAGCTGTCTGCCATGCTGCTGCTGGCCGCCATGGTGACCGCCTTCCACATCGGACGCCACGAAGCCAAGGAGGTCGCATGAGCGCCATCCCCATGGAGCACGGCCTGGCCCTGGCCGCCGTGCTGTTTTGTCTGGGCCTGACCGGGCTGATGACCCGCCGCAACATTCTCTATGTGCTGATGAGCCTGGAGATCATGATGAACGCTGCTGCGCTGGCCTTTATCGTTGCCGGTTCCCGCTGGGAACAGGCCGACGGCCAGGTGATGTTCATCCTGGTGATTACCCTTGCCGCCGCCGAGGCCAGTATTGGTCTGGCGATCCTGTTGCAACTGTATCGCCGTTTCAAAACCCTGGATATTGATGCTGCCAGCGAGATGCGCGGATGAACATTCTATTCCTGACCCTGTTGTTTCCACTGGCCGGCTTTGTGCTGCTGGCCTTTTCCCGGGGCCGCTGGTCTGAAAACCTGTCGGCGCTGATCGGCGTGGGTTCGGTCGGCCTGTCGGCACTGGTCAGCGCCTGGATCATTATTCAGGCCGCCGGCGGTGCGCTCAACGAGGCCCCCTACATCCAGCTGCTATGGCAGTGGATTGCGGTGGACGGCTTTACCCCCAGCCTGACCCTGTATCTGGACGGCCTGTCGCTGACCATGCTGGGCGTAGTCACCGGTGTGGGCTTTCTGATCCACCTGTTTGCCAGCTGGTACATGCGTGGCGAAGCCGGTTACTCGCGCTTTTTCGCCTACACCAACCTGTTCATTGCCAGCATGCTGTGCCTGGTGCTGGCCGATGACCTGCTGTTCCTGTACCTGGGCTGGGAAGGCGTGGGCGTGTGCAGTTATCTGCTGATCGGTTTCTACTACACCGACCGCAACAACGGCAATGCCGCACTGAAAGCCTTTCTGGTCACCCGTATCGGTGACGTGCTGATGGCGTTCGGCCTGTTCATCCTGTTCGTACAGCTGGGCACCCTGAACATTCAGCAACTGCTGGAACTGGCACCGCAAAAATTCGCCACCGGCGACCTGTGGATCACCCTGGCCACGCTGGCGCTGCTGGGCGGTGCGGTGGGCAAATCAGCCCAGCTGCCGCTGCAAACCTGGCTGGCCGACGCCATGGCCGGCCCGACTCCGGTGTCGGCATTGATTCACGCTGCCACCATGGTGACCGCCGGTGTCTACCTGATTGCCCGTACCCACGGCCTGTTCCTGCTGGCCCCCGAGGTGCTGCAACTGACCGGCCTGATTGGTGGTGCCACCCTGCTGATGGCCGGCTTTGCCGCCCTGGTACAAACCGACATCAAGCGCATCCTGGCCTACTCGACCATGAGCCAGCTGGGCTACATGTTCCTGGCGCTGGGTGTGGGTGCCTGGGATGCGGCCATTTTCCACCTGATGACCCACGCCTTCTTCAAGGCGCTGCTGTTCCTGGCGTCCGGTTCGGTGATTCTGGCCTGCCACCACGAGCAGAACATCTTCAAGATGGGCGGCCTGCGCAAGCGCCTGCCACTGGCCTATGCCAGCTTTATCGTGGGTGGAGCAGCACTGGCCGCCCTGCCCCTGATTACCAGCGGTTTCTACTCCAAGGATGAAATCCTCTGGGAAGCGCTGGCCAGTGGCAACAACGGCCTGATGCTGGCCGGTCTGGCCGGTGCCTTTATGACCTCGATTTATACCTTCCGCCTGATCTTCGTGGTGTTCCACGGCAAGCAGCAGATTGAAGCCACCGCCGCCCGTGGCCTGGCCCACAACCTGCCGCTGGCGGTGCTGATTGTGCTGTCCACCTGTGTCGGCGCGCTGATTACTCCGCCATTGGCCGGTGTACTGCCGCAAAGCGTCGGCCACGCCGGCGGCGAAGGCCAGATGGCCCTGGAAATTGCCTCTGGCGTGATTGCCATTGCCGGCATCCTGCTGGCCGCCTGGCTGTATCTGGGCCCGCGCCAACTGGTTGGCAGCATTGGCCGCAGTGCACCCGGACGCTTCCTGACCACCTGGTGGTTTGCCGCCTGGGGTTTCGACTGGCTGTATGACCGGGTATTCGTGCGTCCCTACCTGCTGCTGACCCGCCTGCTGCACCGTGACCCGCTCAACCGGGCCATTGGCGTGGTACCCGTGCTGACCCGTACCGGCAACCGCCTGCTCGCCAAAAGCGTCAACGGCCAGATCCGCTGGTATGCCGCCTCCATGGCCGGTGGTGCCGTCCTCGTTGTCGCCATTGTGCTGCTGACGGCCTGATTATGAATTCAACCAAGGAAATGACCTCATCATGATTTTGCTCTGGCTGGTCCTGATCCCTTTTATCGGCGGCCTGTTGTGCTGGCAAGCCGAACACTTCAATCGCACCTTGACCCGCTGGGTGGCGCTGTTGACCATGTCCCTGATGCTGGGTGTGTGCCTGTGGCTGTGGGGCACCGCCGACTACACGCTGGATGCCGTCACTGGCGGCAAGCCGGTGTGGGCGGTCGAATACAAGCTGATGTGGATTGAGCGCTTCGGCATCGACCTGCACCTGGCACTGGACGGTCTGTCGCTGCTGATGCTGGCCCTGACCGGCCTGCTGGGCATGCTGTCGGTGCTCTGCTCCTGGAAAGAAATCCAGCACCGGGTCGGTTTTTTCCACCTGAACCTGATGTGGATCCTGGGCGGCGTGGCGGGTGTATTCCTGGCCATGGACCTGTTCATGTTCTTCTTTTTCTGGGAAATGATGCTGGTTCCCATGTACTTCCTGATTGCCCTGTGGGGCCACAAGGGTGAGAACAACCGCAGCCGCATCAACGCCGCCACCAAGTTCTTCATCTACACCCAGGCCAGCGGCCTGGTGATGTTGCTGGCGATTCTGGGTCTGGTGCTGTACCACTTCAACCAGACCGGCACCCTGACCTTTGCCTATGACCAGCTGCTGGGCCTGGACATGCCGGCCGGCGTGGAATATGTGCTGATGCTGGGTTTCTTCATTGCCTTTGCGGTGAAGTTCCCGATTGTGCCGCTGCACTCCTGGCTGCCGGATGCCCACGCCCAGGCACCTACCGCCGGTTCCGTGGACCTGGCGGGCATTCTGCTGAAAACCGCCGCCTACGGCATGCTGCGCTTTGCCCTGCCGCTGTTTCCCAATGCCTC
>CAZMLX010000076.1:0-10279 GCA_964567275.1 uncultured Thiopseudomonas sp.
CGGTTGGCATCGCTGACGTCCAGCCCGGAGTCGCGCATGGCCTGATAACTGGCGGCCAGCCCGTACTGAATGAACAGGTCAAACTTGCGCGCATCCTTGGCCGGCATGTATTGCTCGACATCGAAGCCGCGCACCGAGCCACCAAAGCGGGTGGCAAATGCTTCGACATTCATGTGTTCAATGGCTGCAATTCCGCTGCGCCCTGCCAGGATGCCTTCCCAGCTGGATGCAACATCATTGCCCAGGGGGGACAGCATGCCCATTCCGGTGACAACTACACGTCTGCGCGACATGGCGAAAACCTCGTTTTTCCTTGACCTTGATACCCGGACCTGCCGCCCCGGCCTGGTGCCCGGCATAACCGGGCAGGCAACTGGCGTACCGGCCGAACCTGAAGAAACACTGCATAATCGCCTGCCGCACAGGCCCGACTATCCGGTATTTCCTAAAAAAAAACCGCACTCCCGAAGGGATGTGCGGTTTTGCTGTCAGGAACCGCTACTACATTACTGCGCGTGGGCGTTAACGTAGTCGATGGCTTCCTGGACAGTGGTGATTTTTTCGGCTTTTTCGTCGGGAATTTCGGTTTCGAATTCTTCTTCCAGAGCCATTACCAGCTCAACAGTGTCCAGGGAGTCGGCACCCAGGTCTTCGATGAAAGAAGCACTGTTGGTAACTTCGTCCAGTTTGACACCCAGTTGCTCGGCTACGATCTTCTTGACGCGTTCTTCGATGGTGCTCATTTTTTCACTTTCTCCTAGTGGAATAGTACCGGCAACCCGGGCTGCCGCAGTTCAAAGTAGGACATTATACGCATTATTGTATGCAGAGTCCCGCAAAAAAACATGGAGATACCGCAAGCGGCATCTCCCCTTGCCAGAACCGGAAAACCGGCTCTAGCTCATATACATGCCGCCATTCACCGGAATGGTGGCACCGGTTACGTAACCTGCCGGCTCCGAAGCCAGAAATGCTGTTACGGCTGCAATTTCTTCAGCCTGGCCCAGCCGTCCCAGAGGGATCTGCGCCAGCAGGGTGTCTTTATGACTGTCCGGCAGACTGCGAGTCATGTCGGTATCAATAAAGCCGGGAGCCACGGCATTGACCGTCACGGCCCGTGGCCCGAGCTCACGGGCCAGGGCACGGGTAAAGCCTTCCACCCCGGCCTTGGCTGCGGCGTAGTTTACCTGACCCGCATTGCCCATTGCACCCACAACCGAGCCAATATTGATGATGCGGCCCCAGCGTGCCTTGGTCATGCCGCGCAGGGCAGCACGGGACACCCGGTACAGGCTGTTGAGGTTGGTATCAATGACATCGTGCCACTCGTCGTCTTTCATGCGCAGCATCAGGTTGTCACGGGTAATGCCGGCATTATTGACCAGAATCAGCGGAGCACCAAAATCGCTCTGGATGGCGGCAAACACCGCTGCCACCGACTCGTCGCTACAGACATCCAGCTTCAGGCCAGTGCCCTGAATACCCGCTTCTTGCAGATAGGCCGCAATACTGGCGGCACCTGCGTCCGAGGTGGCAGTACCCACCACGACCGCTCCCTGTTGACCCAGCTGCAGGGCGATGGCTTTGCCAATACCGCGGCTGGCGCCTGTTACCAGGGCTACTTTTCCTGTCAGACTCATGCTGATCTCCAGTTCAAACCAGGGCTGCCGCAGCAGCCGCAAACACGTCGGGCGTATCCAGATTCCAGGTATCAATCCCTTTGACGCAACGCTTGTTCAGGCCGCTCAGAACACGACCCGGACCACATTCAACCAGCCCGGTAACGCCCTGGGCCGCCAGATACTGCATGGATTCCACCCAGCGCACCGGGCTATACAACTGGGCCAGCAGGTTGGCCTGCAGGGCGTCCAGATCAGCCTCGGCGGTGGCGGTAACGTTCTGTACCAGTGCAATTTGTAGTGCCTTGAGGCCCACAGCAGCAACCTCGACCGCAAACTGTTCGGCCGCCGGACGCATCAGCTCGCAATGGGACGGCACGCTGACCGGCAGCGGCATCGCCCGCTTGGCACCCCGGGCCTTGCAGGCCTCGATGGCACGTTCAACCGCAGCCGCAGCGCCGGCAATCACCACCTGGCCGGGCGCATTGTAATTGACGGCACTGACCACTTCGCCCTGGGCCGCTTCGGCACAGGCCGCCTGCACATCCGCATCGTCCAGGCCCAGAATGGCCGCCATGCCGCCCGTGCCGGCAGGAACTGCCTGCTGCATCAGCTCGCCACGACGGGCCACCAGCCGGGCCGCATCCGCCAGCTGCAACGAGCCGGCCGCCACCAGCGCCGAATACTCGCCCAGGCTATGGCCGGCAACAAAAGCCGGTTGCACGCCACCCTTATCCTGCCACAAACGCCACAGCGCAATGGAGGCCACCAGAATGGCGGGCTGGGTTTTGTCGGTCTGGTTCAGCAGTTCGGCCGGGCCTTGCTGGCTCAGTGCCCAGAGGTCATAACCAAGGGCGTCGGACGCTTCTTCGAAGGTCTGCGTGATCCGGCTTTCACCGGCCGCCAGCTCGCCCAGCATGCCAACCGCCTGGGAACCCTGACCGGGAAATACAAATGCAATGGATGCGCTCATAAGTCGTTAAATCCGCAAATAAAAACCGTGCCAGTCTGCCACGACCGGCAAAAAATAAAAACCGCTCATTGGATGAAGGTCTAACCGCTCAGGTCACATTGCCGCCAGACATTTGTGCCTGTAGCGCCATTTGCCGGCCCAGCTGCACGGGCAGATTGCCCGGAGCGGTGCGGGCAGCCAGCTCGATTGCGGCCAAAAAAGCACGCTCGCCGGCACCGCCATGGCTTTTGACCACCAGCCCGTCCACCCCCAGCAACAGGGCGCCATTGTAATGATCCGGCGACCAGTCATCCTGCAGCGAACGCCACATCGGCCGGTTAAGGAGTGCCAGCAGGCGCCGCCAGACACTGGCCCGTACATGGCTGCGCAGCGAGTCCATCAGCAGGTGGGCCACTCCCTCGGTACCCTTGAGCAGCACATTGCCGACGAAACCATCGCACACCACCACGTCGGCCTCGCCACGAAATACGGCGTCGGCTTCTATATAGCCGGTATAGCGCACCGCCGTGCAGGCCTGCAGCAGTTCATGGGTGTCGCGCACCAGCGCACTGCCCTTGACCGATTCGATACCTATATTAAGCAGCGCCACCCGTGGCGAGCGTACGCCGGTCACTTCCAGCGCCGCCGACCCCATCAGGGCAAACTGCAGCAGATTGGCGGGACGGGTATCGACATTGGCGCCCAGGTCGAGCATATACACCCGCCCGGTGGTTGCCGGCAGCGCCGTCATGATCGCCGGGCGGTCAATGCCGGGCAGGGTTTTCAACACATGCCGCGACAGCGCCATCAATGCACCGGTATTGCCGGCACTGACGCAGGCTTGCGCCCGGCCGTCCCGCACCTGTTGCAGGGCGACCCGCATGGATGCATCCGGCTTGCCACGCAGCACCTGTGCCGGTGCATCATCCATGGCAATGCTGTCCAGCGCCGGCCACAGCTGCAGCCGTCCGCCCAGCCGTGGCAACGCCCTGGCACACAGCGGCTCCAGCTGTTGCGGATGCCCCACCAGCCCAATGGACAGCAGCGGGTTGCGCTCCAGCGCTGCCAGACAGGCAGGCACAACAAAGCGGGGACCGAAGTCCCCGCCCATTGCATCAACAGCAAGTGTAGTTGCGATCAAGGATTACTCGTCGGAACCTTTGGCAACAATCTGACGACCACGGTACAGGCCTTCAGGAGAAACGTGGTGACGCAGGTGAACTTCACCGGTGGTCTTGTCAACGCTCAGCGCATTGCTGGACAGGGCGTCGTGGGAACGGCGCATATCGCGCGCTGAACGGGATTTCTTGCTCTTTTGAACAGCCATTTTTAGTAACTCCTAAACGTTTGAATCACGCTTTAACTGCGACAGAATACTGAACGGATTGGACCTGGGCTCGGCAGCCTCTGCCTGATCCTTATCTCCCGGCGGAGTGCATTGCCCTGCCTCGTGCATCGGCACAATCGGCAAGGCCAACAACAACTCGTCTTCCATCAGCCCCAGCACATCCAGAGACTCGTCACCAAGCTCCAGCGTATCGTACTCGCGGGGTATCTGGGATACATCCGCACCGGGCCTGACCACCGCATAGCGGTAAGTGCCGGATACTTCCAGGTCCACCCCTTCCAGACAGCGCTGGCACTCCATGCAGACACCGGCAGCCAGCTGCATGTCGACCACGACCAGGTTTTGTTCATCACGCCCGAAGGCCAGCGTCACATCCAGATTGCCGGATGTGTGCAGCAGCATGGCGGCGGCACGCTCAAAGCGGCTCAGCGACACACTGTCGGAAAAAACCAGTTCACGATCGGCAAACCTGCGCGGATCAACGTGAGGAGGGATGGGTCCGTTAGACATAGGCGCAGTATTCTAGTGATGCATCCGGTAACTGTCAAAGGAAATTGCGCCTGTCCGGATGCCCGGCGCAACCACCACCATTCAGGCCTGTTCCCGATAAAAACAGGCAGTCCCGGCTGCTGAAGACGAGATTATCGGGGCATGGCGCTTTTATAACAAGGCGTTCTGTGCCAGAATCAGCGCCTGTCTGTGTTTGTCAGCACCCGGGTATGAATCCAGTCTTCTTTAGTATCGCAGCCATCCTGCTTCACCTGGCAGGCACTTTTTATCTGGGCAACCGCCTGATCACCAAGCGCATTCCGTCACGCGCCCTGTTCCTTGCGCTGGCACTGGCCGCCACACTCGCCCAGGCCGGCGGACTGTTGCCCCTGTTACTGGGCGACAATGCCCTTTATCTCACCTTCTTCAATGCCGCCAGCCTGATCACCCTGTTTGTGGTCATGCTGCTGGTCGTCTGCTCACGCTGCCTGGCCGTCAACCTGATGCTGGGGCCGTTCCAGCTGCTGGCGGCACTGGCCATTGCCGGCACCCTGCTGATTGCGCCGGGCAATGTCCAGCCGGTCAATGAGGCACCCGGCGTACTGGCCCACATTCTGCTGTCCATTCTGGCCTATGGCGTGCTCAGCATGGCGGTACTGCAGTCGGTCATTCTGCTGCTGCAAGACCAGCAACTGCGCAAACGCCCGGTTTCCGGCTGGATTCGCAGCTTTCCTTCGCTGCAAAGCATGGAAAGCCTGTTGTTTTCCCTGCTGTGGAGCGGCTGGTTGCTGCTCAGCCTGTCGTTGCTGACCGGGGTGCTGTTTCTGGACAACCTGTTTGCCCAGCATCTGGCACACAAAACCTTCTTTGCCTGCCTGGCCTGGATTATCTTTGCCGTCCTGCTGTGGGGCCGCCACCAGTGCGGTTGGCGCGGGCACAAGGCCATCCGGCTGACGCTGGCCGGCTTCTCCCTGTTGATGCTGGCCTACTTTGGCAGCAAACTGGTTCGTGAATTCATTCTATTGGGCTGAGGCATCCAACATCCGTGAACAGCTTACCCCTGGGTTACCTGCTAGGCTTTTTGGCTTTTCTGATCATTTGCTCTGCGTTTTTTTCCAGCTCGGAAACCGGCCTGCTCAGCCTCAACCGCTACCGCTTGCGCCATTTGCAACGTGAAGGCCACAAGGGCGCACAACGGGCCAGCCGCCTGCTGAACCAGCCCGACCGCCTGCTCGGCACCATCCTGGTGGGCAACAATGTGGTCAACATCCTGGCGGCTTCCATCGCCACCCTGGTAGCGGTTGACCTGTGGGGCGAGGCCGGCGTAGCCATTGCCACCACCGGCATGACCATCCTGCTGCTGATTTTTGGCGAAATAACCCCAAAAACCTTTGCTGCCCTGCGCCCTGAAACCATTGCCTTCCCGGCCAGCCGCCTGCTCAGTCTGCTGATGCTGCTGCTGGCCCCGGTCGTCTGGCTGACCAGTGCCATCAGCAGCGGCATTTTGCGGCTGCTGGGCATCAACCCCAAAGAGCGCCGCTCCGACGCCCTGTCTACCGAAGAGCTGCGCAGCGTGGTGCGCGAAGCCGGCGATGACCTGCCCAACCAGCGCCAGGAGATGCTGCTGGGCATCCTCGACCTGGAAAACGTTACCGTCAATGACGTCATGATCCCCCGCAACGAAGTGCACGGCATCGACCTCAATGACGACCTCAACCACATCATCAGCCAGCTGCGCAGTACGTCCCACACCCGTTTGCCGGTTTACCGCGACAACATCAACCAGATTATTGGCGTGGTCCACATGCGCCAGATCGCACGCATGCTGACCCTCAACAAACTGACCCATGCCGTGCTTGAGGCGGCCTGCAACGAGCCTTACTTCATCCCCGAGGGTACGGCCCTGTCGATCCAGTTGCTCAACTTCCAGAAACACAAAAAGCGCATGGGCATTGTGGTCGACGAGTATGGCGACATTGAAGGCGTGGTTACGCTGGAAGACATTCTGGAAGAAATCGTGGGTGAACTGAGCGACCGCGACCAGCCGGACGAGCTGGAAATCCTGCAGCAGGGCGAGCACATCTACGATATTGACGGTGCCGCCTATGTCCGTGAAATCAACAAGGCGCTGGGCTGGGAACTGCCCAGTGACGGCCCAAAAACCCTCAACGGCCTGATCACCGAAATCCTGGAAAGCATTCCCGACGGTTCTGTCTGCATTCGCATCGGCAACTATCTGGTTGAAACCCTGGAAGTCCGGGACAACCGTATTCTCAAGGCCCGGCTGACCCGGCAAGACTTTCCTGCCGGCCACGACTGATCCCGGCAGGCTGCTGCGGGGTCCATGTCCGCTTCCACACAGCGAACCCTGCTACTCATTTTGCCATCACTCCGATTTACAGATAATCTGTAGTCTGCTGATCGCCATCTGGGCTGATCACTGCACTCCGGTCAACGGCGGAGGGGACTCATGGATCCGGCAACTTTATCAAGGCGCTTCCGTAAAGAATGGTCCTGGCTGGCACTGATCTGGTTGCTGGTTGCTGCCGGCATGTTTTGGCTGTTGTGGCTAAACTGGCAAACACAGCAGCTGCGCACCGGCGAACGCTTGCTGCAGCGGCTGGACATTGTGCAAAGCAATCTGGCCCGCCAACTGCTTGATATAGATTTCTTGCTGCGCTCCAGCCTGCAACAACCGGACGCCCAGCCGTCTGCGCTACCCCACAACCTGAGCCTGATACCCCGCCTCAAGCCGTCGATATTGACCATGAACCTGCTGGACGCCCATGGCGATGTCATCCAGAGCAGTGATCCGGCCTTTATCCACTCCAACTATGCCCACCGGGACTACTTTGCCCTGGCGCACCAGCCGGAGTTTCATGACCGCCTGATAGTCTCCAGCCCGTTTCTGAGCGAGCGTGACGGCTGGCTGATGGTACTGGCCCGCACCCGGCTGGACAGCAGCGGACAGTTTGACGGCCTGATCAGCGCCACCCTCAACCCCCGCGAGTTCGCCACCCTGCTGACCTCGGTTCAATTCAATGAACACATGGTGTCGCAGCTGGCGCACGAAAACGGCCTGGAATTCATAGCTGTTGACGCCCATGGCAGCCACAGCAACCAGCAGCCGCTGCCCGCCGACAGCCTGATCCGTCATTACCTGGAGTCCGAGCGTTCACAACCACTCTGGAACGGTCCCGGCGACCAGCCCGGACATCATTACCTGCTTGGCATTCGCCCAGTCTGCCTGAACGACGACAGCTGCCTGCCGCTGCTGGTTACGCTGGGCAGCCTGCAACGCAACCTGCTGCCGGCGTTGCTGCGCAGCGGTTTTATACCCCTGTTTTTCTGGTTGCTGACCGGGCTCGGTGGCAGCATTTTGCTGGACATCAACCACCGCCGGCGGCGCCAGCTGCATGACGGCATCCGGGCCGCCCGCGAGCGCGAACAACAACTCAACACAAACTGGCGCACCATACTGGAAGCCATCGACCAGGCCGTGTGGGAATGGGATCGCCTGTCTGACCAGGTCCGTTATTCCCTGCCCTGGAAAAAACGGCTCGGCTACAGCGAGCACGAGCTCGACAATTCCCTGGACGAGTGGAAAAGCCGCATTCACCCCGATGACTTGATGAATGTCATCCAGGCCCTGCAAAACTACATCGACGGCCAAAGCCCCGACTACCATTGCAGTTACCGGCTGCGTAAAAAATCGGGCGATTATCTCTGGATTCTTGACCGGGCGCTGATTGTCGAACGTGACAGCCGTGGCTACCCAACCCGGCTGATTGGTACCCACGTCGATATTTCACCCATCCAGAACGAACGCAGCCTGCTCGAAAAGCTGGCCGCCAATATCCCCGGCATCCTGTACCAGTACCGGCTGGATCCCAATGGTTATTTCAGCTTTCCCTATGCCAGCCGTGATCTGAAAGAAATTTTCGGCCACAACCAGAGCGAGCTCAACACCGACAGCAACCTGCTGTTCCGCTGCATTCACCCCGAGGACCGGGAACCCCTGCGCGACAGCCTGAACGAGTCGGCCAGCAGCCTTGGCTACTGGCGCCAGCAGTACCGGGTGGTACAGGCCGACGGCCGCGAGCGCTGGATTCAGGACCAGGCCAACCCGGTACGGCTGGCCGACGGTTCCACCCTGTGGAACGGCCACCTGATGGACATCACCGAATCCCGTATCCAGAGCATGCAGCTGGCAGAAACCGAACGGTTGCTCAAACATCTGATGAACGAATTGCCAATCGGGCTGGCCATGCTGGATGACAGCCAGCACCTGTACTTTAGAAACCGCTGGTTCCGCCGGCTGTTTCCGGTCGACAACCATAGCCAGCCGGCGCTGCATGAATGGCTGCGCAAAGCGATTCCCGATGCGCTGCCGCGCGAACAGGTGCTGTTGCAATGGCAACAGGACCGGCAACAGGCCGAGGCCGGCGACGGTTATATCCCGGTGCGTCATTACCAGTTGCGGGTCAAGGGCAACCGCTATGCCAGCGTCAGTCTCAGCGGGCTGACGTTTGGTCGTCACTGTCTGGCCATTCTGGAAGACAACAGCAGCCAACAGGACCAGCATGCATTCCTTCACGCTCTGGCCTACCAGGACGGCCTGACCGGCCTGGCCAATCGCCGCCGCTTTGACGAAAGCCTGCAGGCCGAGTGGCAGCGTTGTCGCCGCACCGGCAAACCCCTGTCAGCACTGATGATGGATATTGACCACTTCAAGGCTTTTAACGACCTCTATGGTCACCAGGCCGGTGACCACTGCCTGATCCGTATCGCCCGGACGCTACAAAACAGCAGCCAGCGGGCCCAGGATCTGCTGGCCCGCTACGGTGGCGAAGAATTTGTCTGTCTGCTGCCCGAGTCCGGACTGGGCGAAGCCTGCCGGCTGGCGGAAAAATTGCGCAAGGCAGTCGAAGCGCTGAACATCGAGCACCGTGGTGCCGAAGGGTGCGAGCGGGTCACCATCAGCATTGGTGTCTGCTGCGCCATTCCCGGTAACGGCCTCAGCGCCGAAGCACTGATCCACCAGGCCGACATGCAGCTGTACCAGGCCAAACAGCAGGGCCGCAACCGGGTAGCCGGTTGCCGGCCTGCCCAGGACTGAACCGCCTAAAACAGCCCGCTGAGGGTAAAGGCAATCACCAGCGGCATCACCGCCACTGCCAGCAAGTTGCCCAGCAACACCACACTGGCCACGGTTTCACTGTCCTGGCGGTATTGCTCGCTGAGCAGATAATTCAGCACTGCCGGCGGCAAGGCTGCCGACAATACCAGCAACGGTATCCAGCTGGCCTGCAACGGCAACAACCACACCAGCAGCGCCACCGACAACAAACCGGCCACCAGATACATCAGGTTGATGCGCAGTGCCAGCGCCAGCCGGGTAATGCGGCCATGGGCCAGACGCACGCCCAGACTGAACAGCATCAGCGGAATGCTGACCTGTCCCATCATCTCGACCGTGGTGTGCAAAAACTGCGGCAGCTGCTGGCTATGTCCGGCCAGGGTTGCCCCCAGAATGGCAGCCCAGATATTGGGATTGCGCAACCATTGCAGGCCGCCGCCCTTGCCGGCCAGCAACCACAGCCCCACCGAAAAATGCAGGGTATTGGACAGCACAAACAGCACAATAATGTCGCCCAGCTGATCCTTGCCATAGGCCAGCAGCATCAGCGGGATACCCATGTTGCCGGTATTGCGGAACATGCCGGTCATCAGGAACGCCGGCCGTGACACCCCGGCCGGTACCACCCAGCGCAACAACAGTCCCGGCAGCAAGATCACTCCGGCCCCGGCCACAATCAGCGGCCAGCCGGTAGCCGGATCAACCGGGTTGGCCAGCATGGCGGAAAAAAT
>CAZMLX010000077.1:0-10168 GCA_964567275.1 uncultured Thiopseudomonas sp.
TACATCGCCATCGAGAAGGTGCCGGACGCCATGATCATCGCCATGGAGCGGGCCAGGTCCTTGGCCAGGTTGGTAATGCGACTGACCTTGACGCCCGGCGCCAGCTCGATTTCAAAGCGGGTCACCACCGGGCCGGGGTGCACCGACTCTACCTGCACCTCAACGCCAAACTCTTTCAGCTTGATTTCCAGCAGGCGTGACATGGCCTGCAGCGAATCTTCGGAATAGCTCTGTTTCCTGGCCTGCGGCCGGTCGAGCAGGTTCAGCGGCGGCAAGCTGCCACTGAGGGCGTCATCGACAAACAGCGGCGTCTGCTTTTCCTGCAGTACCCGTTTGCTGGGAGCCGGCGCTGCCACCACCGGCGCCACCTGGGGCTCGGCCCGCTCCACCTGCTTTTGCACCCGGGCAGCCAGGTTCTGTTCGCGCTGTACCACCCGTTCCCGCACTTTCTGTTGCTCAACCCGGTCCGTCACCATCGGCACCACCGCCTCGGCCATGCGTTCGTCCAGCTCCCGTTCGCGCACCTGCTGATTGCGCCGGTGCTGCATACCGTCCCATTGCCCCTGCACCAGTCTGCCACCCCAGCCCAACAGCTGCATGGCCCCTTCGCCCAACACCTCCATCAGCCGGAACCAGGACAGGTTGGTAAACAGGGTAATGCCAAACAGCAAGGCGGCCAGCAGCACCAGGGTGCTGCCCTCAATATTGAGCAGCTCCTGCAACGGCTGTGCCAGCTGGCTGCCGAGAATATTGAAGCTTTTTTTACCCGGATCCGGCGCCGAAAAGTGTAGTGCCGACAGCGCCGCTCCCGCAGTAATGACCAGCACCAGTCCGGTTATCCGGGCCAGCAACAGGCTGGCCCGCCACACCACCGGCTGGTAACGCAGGCGAAACACCAGTACCACCTTGAGCATCAGCACCAGCGGCAGCAGCCAGGCAAAGTAGCCCAGTGCGCTGAGCAACACATCCGCCACCCAGGCCCCCAGCGGGCCACCGGCATTCTTGACCGTAGCCCGGCTGCCCTCGGCCAGACTGAAGCCCGGATCAGCGGGATCATGGCTGAGCAGAATCATCCACAAAAAAATGCAGAGGCCGGCCAACGCAATCAGCAGTCCTTCCTTCAGGCGCAGGCGTATTTGCTGATGCCAGGCAGACAGCTGTTCTGCCGACAAACTCGCTTTTACAGGTTTCAAGGTTTTTTCCATCATCAGGTCAAGGCAGGCCCGGGCGGCCCGATCATAATCAAAAGTATGGCATTGTAAGGCCTTGCAGCGGATTTTTCATGCTCTACAAGACAAGCTGCCTCTGCTAACCTGTGGCCTCTTACATTCGCCATCCGCTCAACCCAACTGTCATGCCTCACTGGATCCAGTCCCACACCTTAGACTTCCCGCCACTGGAACGGGCCCTGCGCCTACCCAATGGTTTGCTCGCCCTGGGTGGCGACCTGTCATCGGCCCGGCTGGTAGCCGCTTACCGGCATGGCTGCTTCCCCTGGTACAGCGCAGGCCAACCCCTGATGTGGTGGTCACCGGACCCGCGCACCGTGCTTTACCCCGGACACTTGCACGTGCCCCGCAGCCTGCAAAAAACCCTGAAACGGGGCCACTTTCACATCAGCTACGACCAGGACTTTGCTGCGGTCGTCGCCGCCTGTGCCGCTCCCCGGGGGCCGGATCAGGGCACCTGGATCACCGGCGAAATGCAGGCTGCCTATCTACAGCTGCATCAGCTTGGCCACGCCCACTCGGTCGAAGTCTGGCACCAGCAGCAGCTGGTCGGCGGCCTCTACGGCATCGCCATGGGGCAGCTGTTTTTTGGCGAGTCCATGTTTTCCCGCATGAGCGATGCATCCAAGGCCGGTTTTGTCACCCTGGCGCAAGACCTGTTCGCAACCGGCTTCAAGCTGATCGACTGCCAGATGCCCACTGATCACCTGGCCCGTTTTGGCGCCTGCAACATCAGCCGCACGCAATTCCGCCAGCACCTGGGCGACTGGCTGGACCAGCCCTCCACCATGAACTGGTCACGACCATGAACATGCGCACCCGGCAGGTCCGCCTTTTTCTGTCGACACCCCAGCCCTGTCCCTATCTGGAAAACCGCTCCAGCCGTTCACTGATTCTGGACCCCGATATCGAAACCGACACCGCCCTCTACAGCCTGCTGACCGCCCGGGGCTTCCGTCGTAGCGGCGACATGGTGTACCGCCCGCACTGCGACAGCTGCCGGGCCTGTATTCCGGTACGGGTGCCGGTGGCCGATTTCAGACCCGGCCAGCAACAGCAGCGCACGCTCAAGCGGGGACGCCAACTGACGGTCAGCATCTGCCCGCCGCTGATGAACGACGAAAACTATGCGCTTTACCAGCGCTACATCGAACAGCGTCACGCCGATGGCAGCATGTTTCCGCCATCACGCCGCCAGTTTGAGGACTTTCTTGGCCAGCCGCTGCCCTACGCATGCTTCGTCGAATTCCGGCTGAACCAGCGGTTGCTGGCCGTGGCCGTCTGTGACCTGCTCGACGACGGGCTGTCAGCGGTTTACAGTTTTTTTGACCCGGACGACCGCTATTACAGCCTGGGACGACTGGCGGTGCTGTGGCAAATCAGTGAAGCCCAAAGGCGGGGCCTGCCTTACCTGTATCTGGGTTACTGGATTCGGGACTGCCAAAAAATGAGTTACAAAACCGACTACCAGCCTTTGCAGGTTTTGCACCAGGACCGCTGGCTGCTTCTCGACAGTCTCGACGGGGATGCCGATTTCCAGTTTGCCGTTTCCGGCGAAATACCGTTATAATGCCGCACTTTGTACGGTCGGCTCCGGCCGCCATGTTTTTCTGATTGAGGATTTGACTGCATGTCCAAAGAAGACAGCTTCGAAATGGAAGGCACTGTCGTCGACACCCTGCCCAACACCATGTTTCGTGTAGAACTGGAAAACGGGCACGTTGTTACTGCACATATCTCCGGCAAAATGCGTAAAAACTACATCCGCATCCTGACCGGCGACAAGGTTCGTGTCGAACTGACTCCTTACGACCTGAGCAAAGGCCGCATTACCTACCGCGCCCGCTAAGGCCGGTATCGGCGCAACAGGACAATCAAAAAAGCACGATTTTCATCGTGCTTTTTTTGTTGCTGCACTGAAGGTGCAACACGCACCTCCTTTGCACAAACATTACAAACTGGGCAATAACGGCTGCTCGACTTCCTGCTCGCAATGCATCACCGGCTCTCCGCCCTCCAGCTCAAAGCGTGCCACCCCACCCTCATTCAGCTCGCCAAACAGGATAGCATCAGCCAGCGGTTTCTTGATGCTGTCCTGAATCAGCCGCGCCATTGGCCGGGCTCCCATCGCAGCATCATAACCATGCTCACCCAGCCAGCTGCGCACCTCCGCCGATACTTCAAGCAGCACCCGCCGCTCTTCCAGTTGCGCCTGCAACTCGGTCAGGAACTTGTCCACCACCGACGCCAGTACCTGCGCATTCAGGCGGCCAAACTGGATAATCGCATCCAGCCGGTTGCGAAACTCTGGCGTGAAGCCTTTTTTGATCACTTCCATGGCATCAGTGCTGTGATCCTGCTCGGCAAAGCCCATCGACGCCCGGGACGAAGACTCGGCACCAGCATTGGTGGTCATGACCAGAATCACATGACGGAAATCGGCTTTACGACCGTTATTGTCAGTCAGGGTGCCGTTGTCCATCACCTGCAACAACAGGTTAAACACATCCGGGTGGGCTTTTTCAATTTCGTCCAGCAACAGCACACAATGCGGCTGCTTGGTGACGGCTTCGGTCAGCAGGCCGCCCTGGTCAAAACCGACATAGCCCGGCGGCGCACCAATCAGCCGTGACACCGTATGGCGCTCCATATACTCGGACATGTCAAAGCGCACCAGCTCGATACCCAGCGCCCGGGACAACTGCTTGGCCACCTCGGTCTTGCCGACGCCGGTGGGACCGGCAAACAGGAAAGAACCAACCGGCTTGTTCGGCTCGCGCAAACCGGCCCGGGCCAGCTTGATCGCCGTGGCCAGCGCTTCAATCGCTGTATCCTGACCAAAGACGGTCAACCGCAAATTACGCTCCAGATGACGCAGCTGGTCCTGGTCGGAACGGCTGACCTGCCGTGCCGGCACCCGGGCAATACGGGCCACCACCTGTTCAATCTGCTCGGTATCAATGCAGCCGGCACGCTGCTCTGCTGGCTGCAACTGCTGCCAGGCACCGGCTTCATCCACTACATCCACTGCCTTGTCCGGCAGCAGGCGGTCGCTGATATAACGGGCCGACAGCTCGGCCGCCGCCTGCAGCGCCGCATCAGTATAGGCAATGCCATGGTGCTCTTCGAAACGGGACCTGAGCCCCCGCAAAATTTGTGCGGTTTCCTCTACGCTGGGCTCAACCACGTCAATCTTCTGAAAGCGCCGCGCCAGCGCCCGGTCTTTTTCAAAGATTTCACGGTATTCCTGGAAGGTAGTAGAGCCAATGCAGCGAATTTCACCACTGGACAACAGTGGCTTGAGCAAATTGGAGGCGTCCATTACGCCACCGCCAACCGCCCCAGCGCCAATAATCATGTGGATTTCATCAATAAACAGAATGGCATCCGGCCGCTTGCGCAGTGCATTGAGCAGGTCCTTGAAGCGCTTTTCAAAGTCGCCACGGTATTTGGTACCCGCCAGCAACGCCCCCATGTCCAGCGCATACAGCTGGCCGTCTTTGAGCAGCTCGGGCACCTGGCCATGCTCGATGCGCCAGGCCAGCCCCTCGGCAATGGCGGTTTTGCCCACCCCGGCATCACCCACCAGCAGCGGGTTGTTTTTGCGGCGGCGGGCCAGTACCTGGGCCACCCGTTCCAGCTCGCTTTCACGGCCAATCAGCGGGTCGATACGACCGGCCCGCACCTGGGCATTCAGGTGCTGGGCATAGGCACTGAGCGGATCCTGCGGTTGCTCACCACCCTGTTGTTGCTGTGCGCCAGCCTGTTCGCCACTGTCTGGCAGGGCACTGCCCTGCTGGCTTTGCCGGGCCAGAAAACTGACCACATCCAGCCGGCTGATACGATATTTGCGCAACAGGTACACCGCATGACTGTCAGCTTCACTAAAAATCGCTGCCAGTACGTTGCCACCGCCCACCTCTTCCTTGCCCGAGCTCTGACCGTGGAATACCGCCCGTTGCAACACCCGCTGAAAGCCCAGCGTAGTCTGGGTTTCCATATCCTGCAGGTGTTCGGCAAACAGGGGGGTGTTGCGGGCAATAAAGGCTTTCAGCTCGCTACGCAGGCCGTCCATATCGGCACTACAGCCCCGCAACACCTCGGCCGCCTCACGGTTATCCAGCAAAGCCAGCAACAGGTGCTCAACCGTCATGAACTCATGCCGCTGTTCGCGGGCATCCCTGAACGCCATATTGAGCGTTACTTCCAGTTCCAGATTCAACATGTTGACCGTCCTCTCTTGCTGTTAATCAGTGCCCGGCTGGCGCAGCTGGCTAGTCGTCTTCGCGCCTGACTTCACATTGCAGCGGGTGCTCGCATTCCCGTGCGTACTGGCTCACCTGCATGACCTTGGTTTCAGCTACGTCACGACTATAGATACCACAAAGCGCCTGGCCCCTGGTATGTATCTGCAACATGGTCTGGGTTGCCTGCTCCCGGGTCATGAAAAAATAATCCTCAAGTACCTCCACCACAAAATCCATGGGTGTGTAATCGTCATTGAGCATGATGACCTGAAAAAGGGGTGGCGGCTTCAGTTCGGTCTCGTCCGGCGCCAGCAGCAGCTGGCCGTCAGCGTCAGGGTCAAACAGCGGGGGTTGTACGGGATAGCTCATGGGACTTTGTGTGTTCCAGATAAATTGACAGCCATATTGTACCTCTTTTCGGTCAAAAGTTTGATGCAGGTCTCGCCTTGAAACACCGGTCCTTGACTGTCCTGCAAAACAGGTTATAACGGGCTCTGGACTGACGGGGCCACCGCCGCTACCGCAGCTCCGCAGACAACAACGGACTTACAGAGGGTTTGTCATGCTCATAAAAGGCACGGTCAAATGGTTCAACAACAGCAAAGGCTACGGCTTCGTAGTAGCCGAAAACAGCACTGACGAACTGTTTGCCCATTACTCCGCCATCCAGATGGACGGCTACAGATCACTGAAAGCCGGACAGGCGGTACAGTTCGAAACCCGCCAGGGTCCCAAGGGCGTTAACGCCGTCAACATCAGCCTGCTTCAGTCCTGAGCACCGCCTCCAAAAAAGAAAACGCCACCCTGAGGTGGCGTTTTACATGACAACCGGACACCCGGCTGTCAGCGCCAGATACCGGCGGCAGCCCGGTGGCTTTCAATCACCTCGACATAGTTGGCCCGGTCAAAGGCAGCCGGATCCTGGCTGCGCTCACGACTGACGCTGCCCCGCAGCTCGGACAACGCTGCGTATTCGTGCTCGTCAAGCCAGTGCTGCATGTGCCGCAGCATGACCGCCAACGCCTCCGGCCCCTGTTGCAACAACAGACTGCATACATGAGTCACGCTGGCTCCAGCCATGATCGCCTTGAGCGCATCCTGGGCACTGTGAATGCCACCGGTAACCGCCAAATCCAGATCAACCTTGCCAAACAGGGTAGCTACCCAGTGCACCCGCAGCAGGCTTTCATAACTGGACGAAAGCGACAGCATCGGTACGACTTCACGGGTCAGCAGTGAAATGTCCGGCTGATAAAAACGGTTGAACAGGACGACCGCATCGGCACCGGCCCGTTCCAGATTGCGAATAAAGTTGCCTGGCGCACTAAACTGCGAAGACAGTTTCATCGCCACGGGAATATTGACATGCTGTCTGATACCGGCCAGCAACTGGATATAGCGCTCTTCCACCTGGGCTGACGTCTCGTCCAGGCTGGTGGCCACATAATATACATTCAGCTCCAGCGCATCAGCACCCGCATTTTCCAGCTGTCGGGCATGGGACACCCAGCCCTCGCTGGTAATACCATTGAGGCTGGCAATCACCGGAATCTCAAGGCTGTCCTTGAAGCGGCGGATCCGCTCCAGATAGTCATCCAGTTCGCAGCTGTCTGCACCTGCGGCAATACGCTCCTCAAACAACGAGGGCAAGACCAGCGCCGAGGCCCCCTGGTCTTCCAGCAGTTTTGCCGTGTCCGGATTGCCGGTGAGCGGCGAGGATGAAGGCACCAGCGGATTCTTCAGCGTTAATCCGAGATATTCCGTTGTCAAATCAACCATTGCTGCTCCTGTTTTTATTGGTATGCCTGCCGGCCCGACCGGAAAGCCTGTAATGGATAAAACCTGCTGGTGCACACTGCAATCCGGCCCCGGCAAAAGCATGTGCACCCGGAGCATGCATGTTAAAGGGAGTTGCCGTCCGGGTCAACTGACTATAGTCGATAGCAGAAAGTAGTATCAAAACCCGGGCATTTCCACTCTTTAAACGTGACCGGTTTCTCAGCCTTTTCATTTCCAGTCACCCCGGCAGGCCGGCTTCGGTTAATATGGCATGGCAATATCATACAAACCCCTGCGGAGATCCCACCATGAGTTTTTTCAACACCATCCTGAACACCCTCGGCATTGGTACTGCACAGGCAGCCGGTCATGCGGTCGCCGATGCCCTGTCCACAGCCACAGATGCGGATGATACCGGCACCAGCGCTCCGGCAACCGAAACCGTGTCGGCCGACAGCCCGCAGGTTGACATTGTCGCCCAGCTGGAAGCCCGGGCAGCTGCCCAACCACAGAAACTCAACTGGAAAACCTCCATTGTTGACCTGCTGAAACTGCTGGAGCTGGACAGCAGCCTGGCAACCCGCAAAGAGCTCGCCACCGAGCTGGGCTGCCCAGCCGAACTGATGGCTGACTCCGCACAGATGAACATGTGGCTGCACAAACAGGTACTGCTACGGCTGGCTGCCAATGGCGGCAATATTCCGGCCGAACTGCTGAAATAAGGATCAAACATGAAACTCGACGATATTCTTGGTCCGATTGGCGGACTCGGCGGCCTGGCCGGCCAGCTTGGTCTGAGTGAAAAACAAGCCGGCGCAGGTGCCAATGCGTTGCTGCCAGCCTTGCTGGACGCCTTCAAGCAGCGCCCGGCCAACAGCGAACCCGGCGCCCTGCTGGGCGGTCTGGACCTGACCAGCCTGGCCGGCCAGTTGCTGGGCAAGGGCAGCAGCAACCCCGGCAATGCCATTCTCGGCCAATTGCTGGGCGGCAAAGATGCCAGCCGTGCACTGGCAGAGCAGGCTGCGGCCAGCAGCGGGCTCGATATCAGTCAGCTGAAAGCCATGCTGCCGGTGCTGGCTACCCTGCTGGCCGGCTTTATGAGCCGCAACAGTGGCGATGCCCAGGGAAATCCGCTGGTTGACGCAGCCAGCAGCCTGCTCGGTGGAGCGCTGAAAAAACTGTTTTAAGCGTTGTTGCCAGCTGCCATCACACAAAGCCTTCTCAAGCCCGCTTCGGCCGGGCCGATCCCTGCCGTATTTCCGCTACATAATTGCCGGCAAACTGACGCAAGGTGCGCTGAATGGCGTGCAACGCACGCTCGAAGAAAGGTGTTTGCGCCGTTTCTTCAACAATGTGGGCATCACCGTTTTTCAACAGGTCAAACAACTCTTTCCAGGCCTTGATCATGGTGCCCTGGCCACCACTTTCCACAAACATGTAACGCTGGGTGGTCGGGCTGAACCAGGCCAGCTTGAGCTTGCCCGGCGGGTCTTTAAATTCGAACCAGGTACCAAAACGCAGATGCTTCAGCTTGTCGACCAGTTCCAGATCACTGGCAGTCATGCCGCTCTCGTCAACCGGTTCGGTCTCGACCTGGGCCAGTTCTTCTTCCGGAATATCGGCATGACTTGAGGTCAGGGTATTGCTCAGCTTGCTGAGCACATCCTGCTGTTGCGCCTGAACTGCCTGCTGACAAATCCGGATATCCTGCAACACCCGCTGAATTTCCAGCTCGGAATGGCAACCCAGATTTTCCAGCCCCTGCTGAATGGCAGCCAGCATCTGGTCACGCCCAGCCTCTGCCTCAGCACGTTCCTGCGCACTGAGCGGTGTACAACTCCAGGCCAGCTGCTCGGCGATCCTGGCTTGCCCTTGCCACTGACTGCTGGCCGGCCCCGAACGCAGAAACACAAACACCAGCACATCGGCCCAGGCACTCTGCAAAAATTCGCGAATGATTTCCGGCGGGTTATGTCGCTTGAGACACACCTCAATAAAGCCGCGGGCATGCTTGCGGGCAAACACCAGCTTTTCACGCCCCTTGGCCGCCTCTACCGCCCGTTTTTACGCTTGTCCGCACGCTGGCGGATACCCTCGGCAGTGTGCTTGAAGCTGTCCAGCAACTCCACAAACACCTGGTCATCCTGCTGATAACCCGTTAGAGCCCGCTGTACCGTCTGCTCAATGGCAGCCTTGACCAGCATGCCTTCGTTGCCGTCGGCAAACTCGCTGCCCATTTGAACCATTTTGTTGAGCAGCTGGTGCGCCGGATGACTGGTGTTGTGAAAAAAACTCGAATCCTGCAAGGCAACCTGACAATACAGGTTTTGCAAATGGGTCAGCACATTCTTGCTGTCAGACTCCAGCTTCTGCTCATCCTTGACGAAATCAAACAGCATCCCGACCAGATCAACGGTATTGGCCTCACCACCGGCCACCCGGTATTCATGGGCGTTGTCGGTCTGCCCGGCCAGTGTTTGATACATGGCCTGCTTGAAATCATCGGTATCCTGGTTCTCGCGCAACGAACCGCTGGCCTGTTGCCGCTGCATGGCTTGCAATGCCTGCAACACCTGCCGGTTATCATAGTCACGGGTAGCACCCGGCGGCGCAAACGAATCCAGCATGCGGCTGCCACTGGGCAACACCATACCCATATTGCTGCGATAACTGCCCAGCAACTGGTTGATTTCTCCCACTTGCTGTTGCACTTGCACGCCATGGGGCGTAGCACCGGCGTCCGGCAACGCTGATCCCGCCGCCGCTGCACCCCGCAACAGTCCCGGTCCGGCCGGCTGTCCTGTCCTGTGCATTGCTGCGTCCGACTGGCCTTCCGCTTCCGGCTGCACTTTTTGTCCGGGCTGGCGAGCGGACACACCCTGCTGACGTTTTTTCTGCTGGGCAGCACTCATC
>CAZMLX010000078.1:0-10007 GCA_964567275.1 uncultured Thiopseudomonas sp.
CTTCGGTTTTGGTGGGGAAAAACTCGAAGCTGAAACGTTGATTTGGCATGGTTTTATCTCTTTTGTGCTTTGTTCTGTTGTTTTTGCTGTGCAGTTGGGTGTTTTGGTGATGGTGGTTGCAGCAGCGGGGTACAGGTTCCGCAGGGTCGCTGCAAGTACGTCCATGTAAGCTTGGCGCCGCCATCCCTGGCGGCACAGCCCTGCTACACCTGCACCCCGCTGCTGCTACAAACTCCGTGCAATCTGCACGCTCAGCTTGATGAGGTGGTATTGCTATCAGCCATAAAGGTGCTGATTAAAAATGCACTATCTTCCAGCCAGCCCCCAAACTCCCAGCCTGCACGGTGTATGTGGGGTGTCTGCTGTAGTGGAGCAAAGCCTGCAACGCCAAGGATGGCGTTGCGGAGCCTACAGGGACGTACTTGCGGCGTCTTTGCGCAACTACAGCAGACATCCCCTATGCACCACAGCAAAAAACACCCTCAAATACACCACCAAAAGCCAGAATCAATAGCGATAGGTATCCGGCTTGTATGGGCCATCCACTGCTACACCAATATAGTCGGCCTGGGCATTGGTCATGCGGGTCAGTACGCCGCCGAAGCCCTTGACCATTTCCAGCGCCACTTCTTCGTCCAGTTTCTTGGGCAGCACTTCCACGGTCAGGCGTTGGGCCTGGGTAGCAGCGTCCTGGTCGGCAAACTTGAGGTCGAACAGGTGGATCTGTGCCAGCACCTGGTTGGCGAAGGAGCCATCCATGATGCGGCTGGGGTGACCGGTAGCGTTGCCCAGGTTAACCAGGCGGCCTTCGGCCAGCAGGATCAGGTAGTCATCGTTGGTCGGGTCTACGGTTTTGCCGGTACGGTGGATCTTGTGCACCTGTGGCTTGACCTCTTCCCACGCCCAGTTGCTGCGCATGTAGGCGGTGTCGATCTCGTTGTCAAAGTGGCCGATGTTGCAGACAACAGCACGCTTTTTCAGGGCTTTCAGCATCGGTGCATCACAGACGTTAACGTTGCCGGTGGTGGTGACGATCAGGTCGATCTTGCCCAGCAGTTGTTGGTCGATGCAGGCATCGGTGCCATTGTTTTCACCGTTGATATACGGGGAAACCACCTCAAAGCCGTCCATGCAGGCCTGCATGGCGCAGATCGGATCCACTTCGGTGACTTTAACGATCATGCCTTCCTGGCGCAGCGATTGCGCCGAGCCCTTGCCCACGTCGCCATAGCCGATAACCAGTGCCTGTTTGCCGGACAGCAGGTGGTCGGTACCACGTTTGATGGCATCGTTGAGGCTGTGACGGCAGCCGTATTTGTTGTCGTTCTTGCTCTTGGTAACGGAATCGTTGACGTTGATCGCAGGAACTTTCAGGGTGCCTTTTTTCAGCATCTCGACCAGACGGTGGACACCGGTGGTGGTTTCTTCGGTGATGCCGTGTACGTTTTTCAGTACTTCAGGGTAACGCTCGTGCAGGATGGCAGTCAGGTCGCCGCCGTCGTCCAGCACCATGTTGGCAGCCCAGGGCTGACCGTCTTTGAGGATGGTTTGCTCGATGCACCATTCGTATTCTTCTTCGGTCTCGCCTTTCCAGGCAAATACTGGAATGCCGGCAGCAGCAATGGCGGCAGCGGCTTGGTCTTGAGTAGAGAAGATGTTGCAGGATGACCAGCGTACTTCCGCACCCAGCTCGATCAGGGTTTCGATCAGCACGGCAGTCTGGATGGTCATGTGGATGCAGCCGAGGATTTTTGCGCCTTTCAGCGGCTGTTCGCCGGCATATTTGCGGCGCAGGCCCATCAGGGCAGGCATTTCGGATTCGGCGATGATGATTTCTTTGCGGCCCCAGTCGGCCAGGCTGATATCGGCAACTTTATAGTCGTTGGCGCTCATGTAATGAGTTCTCCATTCGTGTCGTTAAATCGAATGGGCGCCGTTGCAAAGAGGTGCGGGAAACCGCAGGGACATCGCACGAGCCTGACAGAGAACCTGCTGCAGCGCCCCTCGTGCAATAAAGGTTGCGCAGTATAGCCGATGGATGCTGTGACTGCACCTGGATGCTGCGACGGGCGCGCAGCATGACGGAGCAGGCGTTCTTGCCTGCTTGGCGCACCATGCTCTGTTTCGTCGTATTTACGCCATGTCTATGGACTTTACGCAATAGCCGTTGCTCCCACCCCGTCATTCTGCGTTTTGCGCAGCAAAATCGCAGAATCCATGGTTCAGACCCGCACGACTAGGATGACGCATTCTGGATGCTGCGACTGCGCGCAGCATGACGGTGGCAGGGGGGCATGCGCTTGGGATTGCGACTTTACGGTATGCGCTCGGGTGCGGAATGACAGCCAGCCGTGGCTATCTGGGGTATTATGCGCAGCCCCTTTTTGTTGCGGAAAAGCCATGCTCAGTTATCGCCATTCCTTCCACGCCGGCAACTTTGCCGATGTTCTCAAACACATCATTTTGCTGGAAATGCTGCAGCACATGACCGCCAAGGACAAGGGTTTCGCCTATGTGGATACCCATGGCGGTGCCGGGCTGTACAACCTGCAGTCGGCGCAGGCCGACAAACTGCAGGAATATCAGGACGGCGTGGCCAAACTGATGGATCTGGACTGGCCGGAGCTGGCGCTGTACCGCGAGGCGATTGCTGATGTAAACAAGAGCGGTTCGCTCAAGCTCTACCCCGGCTCGCCACTGTTCGCCGCCAAATGGCTGCGTCCGCAGGATCATGGCTGGTTTCACGAGCTGCACCCGGATGACTTTCCCCGTTTGCAGGCCAACCTCAAGCCGTACCGCAAGTGCAAGGTGCACAACAGCGATGGTCTGGCTGGCTTGCTGGCAGTGATGCCACCGGCCAGCCGCCGGGCGCTGGTGCTGATTGACCCGTCGTACGAGCTAAAAACCGAGTACGACCTGGTCACCAAAACCCTGCTGGCGGCACACAAGAAGTTTTCCAGCGGTACTTACGCCATCTGGTATCCGGTGGTGGAACGCCCGCGCATCGAGCGTATGCAAAAGCAGCTGGTCAAGGCCGGTATCAAGGACATTCAGGTGTTCGAGCTGGGCCTGGCACCGGACAGCCCCGGCCGTGGCATGACTGCTTCCGGCATGCTGGTGGTCAATCCGCCCTGGCAGATGATGGAGAAAATGCAGAAACTGCTGCCGCGACTGGCCAGGGTGCTGGACAAGGACGGCAAGGCATTTGCCCGCTGCACGCAGTTGTCCTGAGTGCGTCGGGTGGTTTGGTAGTGCTCCGGTCTTGTGCAGCCTTAATTAAAATGGTTGCAGCTGTTACCCTTTCCCGCCATGAAAACCATGGGCACGACTGCCCTTGCAGGAGATTTGCAATGCTGAAATACATCATGGCCGCTGCGGCTCTGCTGGTACTGACCGGCTGCGACGGTGTGGACCCCAATTCGCCGGAAGGCAAGCGCAAGGCGGCCTTCAAACAGATGCTGAGCCTGAGCGAAGACATGGGCGGCATGCTGCGTGGCCGCATCCAGTTTGACGAGCAGCTGTTTGCCGACAAAGCCGATCTGCTGGATGAGGTGTCACGCCAGCCCTGGCAGTATTTCGAGGCGGCGGGCGACAGCAAAACTGCCGCCAAAGAGGATGTCTGGCAGAAAAAAGAGCGCTTCCTTGAACTGGCCCGCGAGCTGGAAAACACCACCGCCGTACTGCGCGAAAGCGCCCGCCAGCAACCGCTTAACCCCGACGCACTGGGCGTGCGGGTGGACGTGGTGGAAAAAGCCTGCGAACGCTGCCACCAGGAATTCCGGATTTATTGATGGCCCAAGGCTTGCCGGAGAATCCATGAGACTGGTTTTGGCTCCGGTGTGGCAGTCAGGTCGAGACGCTGCGCAAAGCTGACGCAGCTGCGCCGAAGCACGCTTCGTCACACCTGCTGATGCTTTGCTCCGGCCTCGACCTGACTGCGGATACACCGGGCCGTTGTGGGCGGGTGGCCCGGCTGCGCCGGGCTGCTGTCGCGTGTTACTGCTGATTGCCCGGTGCCGTCGTTACCCGGCTTGATCGGGTGATCTCGCTCAGAACAGCACTCAACCAGCCCCCACCATCATCCTGCGTTTTGCGCAGCAAAATCGCAGGATCCATAGTCCCCGGTTTGTCGGCGAATGGATTCTGTAACTCCGCTGTGCTGCGTGCAGATGACGGGCATTTGTTTGCGTGCAGAACGACGGGGGGCTGCATACAGAAGACGGGGGAGTCAGTGAGGCTGAAGGCCGTCAGCTAAAACCAGTCTTTTGCCAAATCCTGCCATTCGGGGTTGTTTTTTTCGATTAAATTAATTTTCCACTGGCGGTTCCGGTTTTTGATTTTCTTTTCCAGCTCCAGTGCGGCCTGAATGTTTTCGCCTTGCACAAACCAGACCAGATCAAAAACATCATATTTGCATGTAAATCCATGATGAAATTGGTTTCTGTGCTCGTATAGACGCTTTGCCAGGTCACTGGTGACGCCGGTATAGAGGGTGCCGTTGCGTTTGCTGGCCAATATATAAACGTAGCCTTGTTTGTCTTGCATGATTGGACTCCTGTTGATGGATTCTGCAACTCCGCTGCGCTGCGTGCAGAATGACGGGAATTTGCGAGCAGAATGACGAGGATTTGTCTGCGCACAGAACGACGGGGGTTTGTTTGCGTGCAGACAGACGCAGACGGGTTGTGTTCGCCATTCACCGTCATCCTGCGTTTTGCGCAGCAAAATCGCAGGATCCATCGTCAAGGCTCTCTTTCCCCGGCAAATCCGTGAATGCCGGCCTCGGCCAGCCGCTCGGCCAGTTGCTGTACTTCGGGATGCTGGAAAAACGCATGTAAAGTCGCAGCGCTGCGGGCGGAGTAGCCCCGTTGTTGCCAGCCGGCTGCATTCAGGCGGGTCAGCGTTGACCAGTTGTCGCCCGGCAGCAGACGTAATACCGGGGGCGCACCGATGGCCGCCAGCCAGCGGGCAAAGGGTTGCTGGCGAGCCTGTGCAAAGCGTTCCTGCCATTGCCGTGCCCGTTTTTCGCCGACGCCATTGAGTGCCTGCAACTGCGCATTGTCCAGCCGCAGCCAGCCGGACACATCCGTGACCAACCCGCTATCGGCCAGTTGCGCCCAGCTGGCCGGGCCCATGCCGCCCATGGCCAGCCCTTTATTGCCGCCCAGCCAGACCAGCCGGGCCAGAAACTGCTGGCGGCAGTCATCATGCGGTTGCCAGCAACTCAGCGCATGAAAACGGTCAGGATCAGGCAACTCCGGCAATTGCCGTTCCGGTGACCGCCACACCACGCCGGTCAGCTGCGGAATGGCATGACCGGACAGGCGCAGACTGATCTGGTCACCGGCGGCCAGATCCAGCTGGCGCAGGCGCTCCACCGAACCCAGACTGACCCGGCGGATACGCTTGTTGTCCAGCTCCACCGGCTCCAGCACGGCAATCGGCGTGATGCGCCCGCTGCGGCCCATGTTGAATTCAAAACGCTCGACGCGGGCCAGCGCCTGACTGAGCGGATACTTCCAGGCCGCTGCCCAGGCCGGCGGATAGGCGTGTTGCAGGTGGTCCGCCGGGCGCACGCCCTGACGAATCACCACCCCGTCACTGGCAAAGGGCAGCGGACTGCGATACCAGTGCTTGCGCCAGTGGGTGATCTCATCAAAGGTGTGCACCGCATGGCTATAGGCCCGGCTGTCGGCAAAGCCCAGCGCTTCCAGCTGCTCAAGACGCACCTCCATGCTGTCCGGGCCGTCCGGCCATTCCCAGACAAACAGGCCGATTTGCTGGCCGGTTTCGGCATCCAGACGGGTGCGGTTAAGCCAGCCGGCCACGGTGCTGCGGGCCTGATGGCTGTTGTTGCTGGCCTGCACATGATTTTGCAGTCGCTGATACAGCTCGCCCTGCAGATGGGCATCCAGTGCTTGCGGCAGCTGTTTGGGGATGGCGTCTATCACCTGGGCATGGCCCAGCCAGTCCTGGCCGTGCCGGCCGTCGCCCCGGCTGATGGCCTGCACCAGCCGGCCCTGCCGGTACACCAGTGTGACTGCCACGCCATCCAGCTTGGGCTGTATCCAGAGGCCGGTCCGACCGGTCAGCCACTGCTTGAGCTGTGACGACGACAGCTTGTTCAGGCCCGACTGGCGGTAGCGGTGCGCCAAAGAATCGTTTGGGCCGGCAGCCAGAACAGGGGCGGTCACCGGCTGGCCGTTGCAGGTTTGCCAGCGCTCCAGCTGCTGGCGGGCCTGGTCATAAATTTCATCGGCGACCGGGCTGTACCCCCGCTGGTAGTAGGCTTGATCCCACTGCGCCAATTGCTGTTGCAGGGTTTGAATGGACGCTTGCGACGGGGCGGGGCAGTCCGGCCCGGCCTGTGCCGTCAGGCCATAAAACATGAGCAATAGCGCCCACCGGCGCAAAAAGACCGACCACATAAGAGCCTCCCTGGCATACGTGCACCCTGCGGATAATGCCCCCAGTGTAGCCGCCGATCCGGTCGGCGGATCAGGTTTTGTCCGGGCTGCTGGTGACTGCTGGCTGCACCATCTCGCTAGCCAGTTGGCGCAGGCTGGCCAGTTGCTGGCTGATCAGCAGCAGCTGGTTGTGCAGCAGGCGCAGGTGGTCGTCGTCGCCCACCTGCAGGGCCGCCAGCCGGAGGCTTTGGGCGTCTTCTTCGCTGCAGTCGGCGCTGATCGGGCTCATGTTCTTCAAACGGTCGGCCAGTTGAATCAGCTTGTCGGCCAGCTGTTCGGCCTCGCGGTTGAGTGAGGGGTAGTTGGGGGCGTCGGCCAGTTTTTCGCGGTGGGCGCCCAGTGCCGAGATGTAGCCCAGCAGGCTGTGCGAGCACAGCAAAAAGCGAAAGCCCAGTTCGCTTTGCCGGCGGAAGTGGCCGGGTTCTTTCAGCATGTTGCCCAGGTTGCCGCTGAGTGCGGCATCGGCGTTGTGGGCTTCGCGCCGGGCAATGCGGTACTGCATGTCATCGGTCTTGCCCTGACTGTATTCCTGCATGATGTGCTGCAGGTAACGGCCATGGGCCCGCAAGGTGGTGGCGGCGGTCTGGTGCAGGCGGCGGCCCTGCCAGTCCGGCAGGATGAAGAATACCGCCAGCCCGGCAATCAGGCTGCCGGCCACGGTATCCAGTAGCCGTGGCAGGAACAGGTCATAGCCATGGCCAATTTGGTTGAAGCAAATCAGCATCATCAGCGTGATAAAGGCGGTTGAAGCCTTGAAGTGGCTGGTGCGGGTGGCGAAGTAGCCAACCCCGGCAGCAATGGCAAACAGCGCCTGCACCCACAGCAGTGGCGTGATCTGGAACAACAGCCAGCTCATGGCCAGCCCCTGCAGGGTGCCGATGATGCGCTGCAGCATGCGCTTGCGGGTGGCGGCATAGTGCGGGCGGCAAACAAACACCGTGGTCATCAGAATCCAGTAGCCCTGATCCGGGGCCAGCACGTGCATGATCAGCAGGCCGGCGCCGACCGCCACAGCCATGCGGATGGCGTGGCGCATCAGCCCCGACTTGAGGGTGAAATGGCGGGCAATGCGTTCGCCGGCTTCACGCAGGGTTTGCGGCTCGCGGTCGAACAGGCTGCTGTCCTGGTGCAGCGTCAGGGCCTGCGGGTTGCTGGCCTGGCTGAGCAGCTGGTCCATGCTGGCCAGATTGTCGGCCAGCGCCCGCAACGAGCGCAGCAGCTCGGTCCAGTCCGGGTTGTTCTGCTTGTGCAGCCAGGCAATGGCGGCTTGCAGGTCTTGCAGTGCCTGGGCATGGCCTTCGCCGTAATCAAAGGGCTGGCGCAACTCGATGGCCTTGGCCAGTGCCTTGCAGGCATCGCCCTGCTGGCGGATCAGGCGCAGGCAGCGAAACAGCACGTCGCTGTGGAAAAAGGCATCGGCCAGCTGCTGATAAGGGGCATGGCTGGAGGTGATCCGCTCGTGCAGGTCCTGGGCCAGAAAATACAGTTTCAGGTAGCGGTTGGTGGCGGCCCGGCTGCGGCTGCGGCCAACCCGCTGCAGAATCAGGTTCTTGCTGTCGTTGAGTGCTTCCACCAGCCGGGCATTTTTTCGGGTCAGTTCCAGCCGCTGCGCTTCCACATTCATGTTGCGAAGCGGCTCGAACAGCACCGATTTGGCCTTGAAGTAGTCATGTTGGCGGCGAAACAGCCGGGCCAGGCTTTGCTGTACCGGTTGCTGCGCAAACAGCGCATGCCAGGCTACCGACAGCGCACCGTAGAGCAGGGCACCACAGAGCAGCAGCGGTGCATACTGCCAGAAGGCCGGTTCCGCCTGACTGTGCTGCTCCAGTCCGATCATGGTGTAAACGCCCAGAATCAGCGTGGCGTAAGAGGTGGACGCATAACGGGAGCCGGCTCCGCCCAGCACAATCAGCACAAAGGTGGCGCCGACCATAAAGGCCGACAGCCAGAAGGTGTGGGCATGCAGCAGCTCGACGGCGGTCGCCATGCCGAGGAAACAGACCAGGCTGACGGCAACCGCCAGCAGCCGGCCCTGCCAGCTGTCATCGGTTTCTGCCAGCGCCGAGGCAATCACCCCCAGATACAGCGGAATCAGCGCATCAATGCGGTCAAACAGCCAGACCCACAGCGTACACAGGCTCAGGGCAATGAAAAAACGCAGGCCGGGGCCGAATTTGTCCAGCGCCCAAAGGCGGCGCAACGACTGGTTCAGGGCAAAGCGGGACATGGCGGCTCCGGTTGGGGTCAGCGGGGCGGGGAGGCGTGATGCAGACGGCTGCGCAGGTCATGGACCGACATCCACAACGCCAGTGACAGGTTCAGCATGATGGCAACAAAGCCCAGGCTAATCGCGGCATGCCAGCTGGTCTGGTGCAGCAGGGCAAACACCAGGGCGGTGATCACCGCAATGCCGACCGAGGTGCCGATGCGCTGGCCGGTTTGCATGATGGCACCCGAGCTGCCGGCATAGGCAATGGGCACTTCGGCCAGCGTCAGTGTCTGGTTGGGGCTGATCACCGAGCCCTGGCCCAGTCCGAACAGTGCCAGCGTACCCAGCAACCACCAGTAACTGAGCAGCCCGTGCAGGTGCAGTTGCACCACCAGAATGCTGGTGGCCAGCCCCAGCAGGGTCATGCACAGACCGCCAATGACAATGCGCCGGCCCAGCCGGGTGATGTGCTTGCCGGCCCAGTTGGCCGACCAGGCCGACAGCAGTGCCGAGGGAATGCCGATCAGGCTGGCTTCCAGCGCACTTTTACCCAGCCCCAGCTGGATAAACAGCGGCACCAGCACCCACACACTGGTCATGCCCAGAAAATACAGGGTCATGATAATGGCGCCGTTGCGGTAACTCGGGGTGCGGAAAATATTCAGGTCCACCATCGGGCTGAAACCATGGCGTACATAGAATTTTTCCCAGTGTACCCACAGCCAGAACAGCATCAGCCCGGCCGGCAACAACAGCCACAACAGCCGTGCCTGGCGGGCCTCGACAAAGGGAAACAGTACTGCCAGCACACCCAGTCCCAGCAGCAGGGCACCAACCGGGTCCAGCGAGCTGAGGCCCTGTTTTTGCGGCGTACCCCCGGATTGATCGTGGCCGGGACCGCTGTTGCCGGGTGTTCCATTGGCCAGCCGGGGCCGGTGTAACAGCGGCCGTGGAAACCAGCGATAACCCAGCCATAGTGTCAGCAGGCCGACCGGCACATTGACCAGAAAGGTCAGCCGCCAGCCCAGCTGTGCGCCGCCCAGCTCGATGAGCAGGCCGCCCAGCACGGGGCCGATGGCGACGGAGACGCCCACGGCAGTGCCGAAAAAGCCAAAGGCGCGGCCCCGTTCCGGTCCGCGAAAATACTGCTGGATCATGCCCACGCCCTGCGGGTTGATAAAACCCGAGCCCACGCCCTGGACGAAACGCGCCAGATTGAGCTGGTCGGCGGTCTGTGCCAGTCCTGCCGCTACCGAAGCCAAAGTGAAGATGGCCACGCCAATCATGAAAAAACCACCACGGCCCATCAGGTCGCCGGCCCGTCCGGCACT
>CAZMLX010000079.1:0-9994 GCA_964567275.1 uncultured Thiopseudomonas sp.
ACGCAATACCTTACCAGATTGGTCAGGTGTTGCACTTAGAAATTGAGCCCGCCCCTGCTGATAAATCAGGTGGTCATGATTTGAAGATAAAGTGATAGGGGAAGGAAATGAAATTAGCCGAGTTCGGTGAGGAAGTGTTTCAGCGTGGCAGTATATTTAGAGCGCATGGAAAATATCCATATGAAGAATATGTTGATTTTATGCTTTTCGAAACTCAAGTTGATGATAGGCCATACGGTTTAATTGTTACTTCTGGCTATAAGGCAGGGTTGATACTAATATATTTACCTAAGGAAAGCTCTTCTTTAAATGGCGGAGTCGATAAGAAATGGATAGTGTCTAATTGGGCGAATTGGATCTATCCAGATTGTGATGTTTCCGATGTATATGTGATCGATGGGTATAAGCCCATGCCAACGCCTAATTAGATGATTATATGAGTGGCTGCTTGGTGGCATGTACAACACCCTGACTAACACCTTTGCCGCCGCTGGCTTTAACTGGGTGGGTGATGTCAGTGTTGGCCGGTTTGAGAATGGCAGCCTGACCAAAATCGGCCTGCACGCGATCATGGGCGGGTTGGCTGCTGAAGCGGCTGGAGGCTTGTGCTTATTGTGTCCGGTCTGGTGTTGATGAAACTCTCCAGCGGTTGAGTACCGGCCTTCGACAAGGCAGCGGGTGGTCTGGTTTTATACAGAAAATTTCAAATCTGATAAGCCGGTCACAGATTGCCGGGCGGGTTCTCTGTATGATGCCGGCTTTCGTCCGGTGGACAAGGAGTTGCTATGATTTCAAGACTGTTGCTTGACTGGGTGCAGCGGGGGTTGCTGTCGCCCGGTCAGCTGGCGCAGGCGCTGGCGTTGACCGGGGCGACGCCGGATGCGCAGCGCAATGTGCATTTTCTCGACCGGCTCTTGCTGGTGGCCGTGGTGCTGTGCGGTTGTAGCAGTGCCATTTTCTTTGTGGCCTATAACTGGGATGCCATGGGCCGGCTGCACAAGTTTGCGCTGGCGCAGGGGTTGCTGGTGCTGTCGCTGTGGCCGTTGCTGCGCTATCCGTTGCAGCATCGGGTGGCGCAGGCGGGCATGCTGGCGACCGGGCTGTTGCTGGGCGCCTTGCTGGCACTGATCGGGCAAACCTATCAGACCGGAGCGGATACCTTCGAACTGTTTCTGGTGTGGGCGTTGTTGCTGCTGCCCTGGGCCTGGCTGGCCCGCAGCCGGGCGTTGCTGGTGCTGATTGTGTTGCTGCTGAACCTGGCGCTGCTGCTGGCGCTGGGTGCATTTGACTTGCCGGCCCAGGTCGGCTTTGCGCTGTTGCTGCTGGCTAACCTGCTTATGTGGCTGCCGCTGGCCTGGCGGGCCTGGCACCGGCCGGCGGTGTTCTGGACGTATCTGCATCTGCTGCTGTTGCTCTGGGTACAGGGCATTGCGCTGACCTGGACGGTGTTTAACATCATGCCGTTTACCATGGGTGAGGAGAGCCGGGGCTGGGTACATGTTGTCTGGGGGCTGTTGCAGCTGGCGTTGCTCTATGTCTATGCCTGGCGTGGGCGCTCCCGGGCTGTGCAGCTGATGGTGACGCTGGCGGTCACCCTGTGGCTGATGGCCTGGGCGGTGGAGCTGCTCGACATGAATGCCGCCTATACCTACTTGCTGCTGGGCCTGTCGTTGCTCGGGCTGGTGCTGGCGACGGTATGGATTTTCAATAGCGGCCGGAGGCGTCTGTCATGAGTCGAGAGTCTGTCGTGTGGCAACAGCTGCAGGCCGCTGGGCTGGTACAGGGTGAGCTGGCTGCAGAGCATGTCCAGCCGCCGCTGTATGTGCGGTTGTTTCTGGGCGGTCTGCTGTTGCTGGCAGCGCTGATGTTTGTCAGTTTTGTGCTGACCCTGCTGTACAGCGTGTTTGGCAGCTGGTTCAGTCGCAATGACCTGTCGCAGTTTATGGTGGGGCTGGCATTGCTGGCGGTGGCGGCGTTGCTGTCGCGGCTGGCCCGGCCCTCCCTGTTTCTGGGATGTCTGGTGCTGGCGCTGGGACTGACTGGCGAAGGCTTGCAGTTCGAGACGGTATTTGGCTCAAGCAGTAGCCGCTGGTGGTTGTCGCTGTTGCAGATACCGATCTTTTTTCTGGTGAAAAACACCTTGGTGCGCAGCCTGACTGTGCCCATTCTGGTGTATGTCCTGCTGGAGCGGCTGGATTATAGGTTGCTCTCGACCTCGCTGTGGGTGGGTTTGCCGCTGGTGGTACTGCTGGCTGCGGTGGTCGAGGCGGGCCAGATGCGCTGGGCTCGCTGGCATGAGTGGGTTCATCCGCTGCGCCGGGGGCTTAACCTGAGTGTCTGGCTGATGGTGGCGGCGCTGGCTGTGCATATCATGGGACAGGGCTGGTTGACCCAGGCCAGGCCGCACAACACGGGGTTGCTGCTGTTGCAGTTATTGGCCCCGGCCGGTTTTCTGCTGTGGTTTGTGGTTCGCTTGCAGGGTACGTCAGTACGGCTGTTTGCGCTGGCGCTGGGCGTTCTGGTGTTGTTGGCAGGTTGGCAGGTGCCGGGGCTGGTCGGCGTGAGCCTGTTGCTGGCGCTGGCCTGGCAGCAGGGCCAGCGGGCGTACTGGGTTATGCACTTGCTGGGCCTGCTGCTGTTGCTGTTTGCCTATTACTACCACCTGGAGCAGAGCCTGTTGTTCAAGTCGGGAGTGCTGGCCGGCATGGCGCTGGTGATGCTGCTGCTGAGACTCTGGCTACTGCGTTTGCCGCTGGCACACGCCGTCGCCAACAGGGAGGAAACACCATGCGCAAACGCCTGATTTTTGTGGTTCTGGGCCTGATCGTGCTGGGGCTGAATGTGTCCATCTGGCGTACCGAGCAGGTGTTGGCCAATGGCCGGGAAGTGGTGATGGAGCTGGCCCCGGTTGATCCCCGCTCGCTGATGCAGGGTGATTATATGGCGCTCAACTTTGCCATGGGCCGTGCGGTCGAGCAGCTGTGGCAGGAGCGTCATCAGCCTGATGCTGAAGAAGCGGATGGGGAGCTGCTTTGGAACGACCTGAAACAGCTGGGTGCCGGGCGTGTTGTGGTCCGTGCCGACGAGCAGGGCGTGGCGCAACTGGTGCGGGCCGATGCAGGTGGGGCCTTGCAGCCGGACGAAGTTTTGTTGCAGTACCGTATTCGTAACAATCGTGTCCAGTTTGCCACCAATGCCTTCTTTTTCCAGGAAGGTACCGGCGCGACGTACGAACAGGCCCGTTATGGCCTGTTTCGTGTCAGCGAAAGCGGACAGCCGTTTTTAACCCATCTGCTGGATGAAAACTTGCAACCGATCGGCCAGACCCGGGTGTTGGAGTGAAGGGTATCAGAATGCACTTGCGCATCGGACAAGCGGCCATTGCGAGCGCAACGCAGCAGTTTTAAGCGAGCATATCAGTACGTTTAAGAGTGTCGCGTCGGCGTGGTGCGATTATTTGGTATGCACTTGCGAATTTTGTGTATAGTGCCGGATCACAATTTTTCATATTGAACCTTGTTGGAGTGCATCAAATGCAACGTTTTTTGCTAATCGCTTTATTGTCTACTTTTCTTGCCGCCTGTGGTGGCAATGATGCCAGCAAATTTGTGGGGCAGTGGGTGGACCCTACTCCCAAGCCTCAAGCAGTTAAGGAAACCGGCTATCTGGCCGGGGTTTCAGAAATGCTTGAGTCTAGCAATGATGTGACTATTGAAAGCGCAGACAGTAACTCAGTATTTGTGACCGTAAATATTTACGGGAACGAACATAAGTCCAGGTATAAAGTGGTTAAAAACAGCCTGGTTAGCGAAAGTGGCAGAGTTCATTTTGAATACGTTGAAGGCAAACTGAACTTTATGGCCAGAGATGTGGTTTTGAACAAAAAAGATTGAGGCACATAGCGGGCCAAACCTGCGTTATCACCTGGTCAGACCTTCGCCACCGCTTGACGAGACTCTCCGCCATTACTTGGCAAGATCCTCCTACTTGGCAAGATCCTCCGTCATCACCCGACTTGATCGGGTGATCTGACTGGTTTGTGGCAGAATCCCTGCCATTAACGACAATTAAACAAGGAGCAATACATGGAATGGTTAATGGTATTGGGCCTGGCTGCGGTGGTGGCGGTGCTTCCGGTCATGCTGGCGGCCCGAATGGTAGGGGCCGGGCGCACCGGCTTTGGCCCGGCGCTGCTGGCGGTGATTTTGCAGGCGGTGTGTTCGGGCGTGGCAGAAAGGTATCTGGGCAACGGCTGGGCCGGAATTGCCGTGGCAATCGTGCTGGGCGTTGCCATCTACGCCTATGTACTGGACACCAGCTGGATTAAAGGTTTGGTGCTGGGCATTTTGGCCATCGTGTTGTCGGCCCTGGCAGCGATCGCCCTTGCAATGGTGTTGAGCTGATGCAAAAACAACCCGAACGACGGTCAGGGGGCAAGGCGGGAGCGGTTGTGCTCCTGGCCGGGCTGGTCTGGGCAGCCATACTTGTATTTTTGTTTCCCGGGCCGCAGCCGCACGAACGGGCGGCGGTCGCCCTGCTGGAGCAGCCCCGGTCCATGCCTGGCAGCAATGCCTATGCCGACCTGTGGCGGCTGGATTACGCCATGCCGGACGAGGCGGTGGAAGCCATGCTGCAAGCTGATATCGACAGCTTGCAGGCGTTGCTGGACAGCCATGCCGACCTGGCTGAGGAAGGCGCCTTTTTTACTGCCACCGCCCAACAGTACTACCCCAGGCGGGCCCAGCCATTGAGCGAGCGTCCTTATTGCGGGTGGCGGGATCAGCAGGATTGTCTGAGCCGGGTTCGGGGCGAGGCCGATACCGTAGCGCTGGCGCTGCAGCAGGATGCAGAGGTGTTGCGGATTCTGGAAGGACTGCCTGCCCATGGGCATGTGCGCAACCGCTTTCAGCGGACCTTGCTGACACCGGTCCCCGAGTTGGGCTGGTTGCGTATGGTGCATACCGCCTCGGCGCTGGATTTTGCCGAAGGACGGGTACAGCAAGCGCTGGAGCGCAGTTGCCGCAACATTGGGGCGGCCCGCCGGCTGGCCGGGCATTCGGACGACCTGGTTATGGCCATGGTTATGGATGCGCAAGTACGCATGGGTACTGAAGTGCTGGCCCAGATGCTGGCCGAGTTGCCGCTGGACTACCCGTTGCCCGACAGCTGTCTGGCAGCCTTTGCGCCGGCGCTGGCCACTGCGGATATCTGCCGTGCCATTGCCGGTGAATACCGGGCGAATCAAAATCTGTTCCGGCGGTTGCCCGATGGCCCGGCTCCCTGGGAAGAAAAGCTGCTGATGAAGCTGGCCTACCGGGCAGAGCGCAGCTGGCATCGGGCGGCAGTTTTTCCGGCGGAGTTTTGTCAGCCATCCCTGCTGCAGGCACTGGCCGAAGCGCAGGTGTTGCAGCGGGTGGAACATGAGGCGAAGGAGCCGGTCGAGTTCCTGCCCACCCGAGCCTGCCTGAGCAATCCGGTGGGCTGTATTCTGGTGGAAGTGGGTGCAGGCATGGGCGGGAATTACCTGGTTCGCCGTCAACAAACCGAGGTGGTGGTGCGACTGATGCACAGATTGCTGATGGTGCGTGCGGCAGCGGTTGATGGAGCCTTTGACGCAGCAGCCATGCAGCCGGCCATTGAACATTTGCAGGCGTTTGAAGTGCCCTGGCAGGCCGCTGCAAACAGGCAGGGACTCTGCATCAACTGGCAGCCAGAACGACCTGATGCAAGGCTTTTGTCCCTGCCCTGGCCGGGTAGCCGGCAACACGGCGAGCCGGTGCCGGGCTGCATGGAGGATGATGGCGAAGGTCGTCTATGACTGCCGTCCTTCCGTGCGTAATGCAGTGGAGTTGCAGAATTCGGTGGGCCGGGGAACAACCCCGTCATGCCGCACGCAGCGGAGCGGAGTTGCGGCATCCAGGCGTGTTGATTGCCATGGATCCTGCGATTTTGCTACGCAAAACGCAGGATGACGGTGACGAGTGTTTTGCGGTTTAAGGTGCAGGATGACGATAGAAACCTGCGTCAGCAGCCCGGCACAGCCGGGCCATACCTTCCCGCCCGCCACGGTGTCTGCTGGAAGCAGGTGGAGCCGCAGCAACGCCTTTAGCGCCATGAACGCCCGCAAGGCGGTCGTGGCAGCGCAGCGTTGCGAAGCGCTCCACCTGCGCCCCACACACCACAGGCAACAACACTCACTACAGTTGATTGCTCATGGATCCTGCGATTTTGCTGCGCAAAACGCAGGATGACGGCCGGTTTGCTGCGCAGAGTACAGGATGACGGCGGTTTGCTGCGCAGAGTACAGGATGACGGCGGTTTGTTGCGCAAAACGCAGGAGGGCGGCGGTTTGTTGCGCAGAATGCATGATGACGGCCGGTTTGCTGCGCAAAACGCAGGCAGGCTGGTGCCGGGGAGGTTACCCGGTCAAGCCGGGTAACGACGGGGGCTAACGCAGGGCAGGGCTCGTTCAGCGCGGATTGACGATGCGTTGCACGCCATCTTTACCGCCCAGCAATAGAATATCGGCGGGGCGGGCGGCGAACAGGCCGTTGCAGACCACGCCCACAATAGCGTTAAGCTGCTCTTCCAGCTCGCGCGGATTGGTGATCTGCATGTTGTGCACATCCAGAATCACGTTGCCGTTGTCGGTGACCACGCCGGTACGGTACACCGGATCGCCGCCCAGTTTGACAATCTGGCGGGCCACATGGCTGCGCGCCATGGGAATCACTTCCACCGGCAGCGGGAAATTACCGAGAAAATCCACCTTCTTGCTGTCATCGGCAATGCAAATGAAGGTTTTTGCCACAGCGGCTACGATTTTTTCACGGGTCAGTGCGGCACCGCCGCCCTTGATCAGCTCCAGATGGCCGTTGGTTTCGTCGGCACCGTCAATATAAAACTCCAGCTCCACCACGTTGTTGAGGTCGTGCACCTCGATACCGTGACCACGCAGGCGCTCGGCAGTGGCCTCGGAACTGGCCACCGCACCGGCAAAGTCGTATTTGTATTCGGCCAGCGCATCAATAAAGAAGTTGGCGGTGGAGCCGGTGCCGACTCCGATGATGGAATGCTTGTCGATGCGGGGCAGAATTTCCGCTACGGCGGCACGGGCAACGGCCTGTTTGAGCTGATCCTGGTTCATGATGGGCTCCGGGGTAAAAAGTGGCGGCATTATAGCGCCTTGCCGGGCAGCTGTCCGTTGCTCTGTGGTCGAAGCCATGGCATGCACAGGCGCACTGCATTAGACTTGAACACTTTCTCGAACCACCCCGGCGGCTGCCCCCATGCTCGAATACACCATCAAAAAAATCCTCAACGCCCGCGTCTATGATGTTGCGGTGGAGACCCCCATCCATCCCGCCCGCCAGCTGTCCAAACGGCTGGACAACCAGATTTTGCTCAAGCGTGAAGACTTGCAGCCGGTGTTTTCGTTCAAGATTCGTGGTGCTTACAACAAAATCGTGCAACTTAGCGCCGAAGAGCGCAGCCGTGGCGTGGTCACAGCCTCGGCCGGCAACCATGCCCAGGGTGTAGCACTGGCAGCGCAGTTTCTGGGTATCAAGGCCACCATCGTCATGCCCAAGACCACGCCCGAGATCAAGGTCAACGCCGTGCGTGCCCGTGGTGCCGAGGTAGTGCTGCATGGCGAAGCCTTCCCGCAAGCACTGGCCCACTCGCTGGAGCTGGTTGACCAGCACGGCTATGTGTACATCCACCCCTATGACGACCCCGACGTGATTGCTGGCCAGGGCACCATTGCCATGGAAATCCTGCGTCAGCATCAGGGCGACTTGCATGCCATTTTTGTGCCCTGCGGCGGCGGCGGTCTGCTGGCCGGCATTGCTGCCTATATCAAATACCTGCGCCCGGAAATCAGGGTAATTGGCGTTGAACCCAAGGATTCCGACTGCCTGAAGCAGGCCATGCGTGCCGACGAGCGTGTGGTGTTGCCGCAGGTCGGGCTGTTTGCCGACGGCGTGGCGGTCAGCCAGATTGGCGAGCACACCTTCGAGCTGTGCCGCCGCTATGTGGATGACGTGGTGCGGGTAGATAACGACGAGATCTGTGCTGCAATCAAGGATATCTACGACGATACCCGCTCGATCACCGAGCCGGCCGGTGCGCTGGCGGTGGCCGGCATCAAAAAGTATTGCTACAAAACCGGCATTACCGGTCACACCATGGTGGCGATTGATTCCGGTGCCAACGTCAACTTTGACCGCCTGCGCTATGTGGCCGAACGTGCCGAGCTGGGCGAACGGCGCGAAGCCATTATTGCCGTGACCATTCCCGAGGAGCCCGGCAGCTTCAAGCGTTTCTGCGAGGCGCTGGGTACCCGCCAGATCACCGAATTCAACTACCGCTACTACAGCGATGGTCAGGCGCATATTTTTGTCGGCGTACAAACCCACCCCGACACCGACCCGCGCAAGGCACTGATTGCCGAGCTGCAAGGCCAGGGCTTCCCGGTGCTGGACCTGACCCGCAACGAACTGGCCAAACTGCATATCCGCCACATGGTTGGCGGCCATGCCGATGCGGTCAACAACGAGCGGGTGTTCCGCTTCGAGTTCCCCGAGCGGCCCGGTGCGCTGTTCAACTTCCTCAACAAGCTGGGTGGGCGCTGGAACATTTCCATGTTCCACTACCGCAACCACGGCGCTGCCGATGCGCGGGTGCTGGCGGCGCTGCAGGTCAACGAGGATGAACGTGCCGAGTTTGACGCGGCACTGGAAGCCATCGGCTACCCGTACTGGGAAGAAACCGACAACCCCGCTTATCAGCTGTTTTTGGCTTGAGGACTGACGCATGGAGCATTATCTGACGGTGCGTATTGTGCATGGCGCAGCAGCGGTGCTGCTGATGCTGGGCCTGCTGGTACACATCATCATTATGTGGCGGGCGCGTGGTGCCGACAGCCAGTTGCTGGCCCGCAAACTGCGCCGTACCCGGCTGATCAGTCTGCCGCTGTTTGCCCTGCTGTGGTTGTCACTGCCGATTAGCGGCTGGTGGCTGACCCACTGGGCCGCCATCCCGCTGGATCTGCGCTGGTTGCTGATCAGCATTGCGCTGTTGCCGCTGTTTGTGCCCTTTGGCCTGCTGCTGAACGGCAACCTGGGCCGCTGGCAGGCGCTGGCGCTGGCCAAACAACAGGCCAGCGGCAAACAGCAAGCCTTTGCCCTGGTGTGGGCGCTGATTTTGCTGGCGCTGCTGCTGGGCATCAGCGGCCTGATGGGTGCCAAGCCGGTCTAGAAATTGAAGATAATTGGGGTCAGAGTAATAATTTTAAGGAAACACTGCATAAATCGACTTTCAGCTTGCAACACCGGTCTAACCAATTGATTTAATTGGTAGACGAAATCCACAGCACGAATTGTTCAGCATTTCCTTAACAAATATTTTCTGTTCATAGACGTCAGCTCGATACTAAAGGTTCTAACGCAAAGGGCTCTTCACATTTAAGGAAACACTGAATAAACCTCAATCCCGTCATTCTGTGCGAGCATAGCGAGTCGCAGAATCCATGGATGCTGCGACTATGCGCAGCATACAGCGTCGGACTCAGGCTTTATTGCAAGGTAGCCAATTTGTTCAGTGCCTCCTTAAGGCTGTAGAAAAACCGGATCAGCTGGAAAAGGGGGCGGGGTGCCTGGACGAAGGCAAGCTCCAGGGCTAACAAATCCAAGCACACAACGTACAGAATCTTACCTTTATCAGCCATGGCCTTTCCAGCGTTTTTCAAGCAGATAGACTTGGTTTTCTGATCGTGGCTGGAGACACGGGCATAGGCCACAGTGCGGCGCTGTGCGTCCGCTGCGGAGCGAAATAGTTCGGGCTTGAGCTGGGCGAGGTCATGGCGGCGGTGGCCGCCTGCCGTATACTCGGCGGCCAGCTTGCCCGATGCCTCCCGGCAGCGCAGGGTCGTGATGGACACGCCCAGCGTCGAAGCGGCTTCACCTATGCTTACTCATCTTTCCCTGCTGCAGAT
>CAZMLX010000080.1:0-9954 GCA_964567275.1 uncultured Thiopseudomonas sp.
GGGAAATATCGGCGGTGCGGCACGGGCCATGAAAAACATGGGCCTGAGCCGGCTGGTACTGGTCGATCCGAAAGAATTTCCCAGCGGGGATGCAAGGGCACGGGCGTCGGGTGCGGATGACATTCTTGACAGTGCGCAGGTGGTGGCGACGCTGGAGCAGGCGCTGGCCGGTTGTAGCCTGGTGCTGGGCACCAGTGCCCGTGACCGCCGGCTGCCCTGGCCGCTGGTGAACCCCCGTGATGCCGCCACGGTGGTGCTGGACCAGTTGCAGGGTGAAGCCGAGGGCGACATTGCGCTGGTGTTTGGCCGCGAACATGCCGGCCTGACCAATGACGAGCTGCATCTGTGCCAGTATCACGTGCATATTCCGTCGGACGAGGCGTTCAGCTCGCTTAATCTGGCGGCTGCCGTGCAGGTGCTGACTTACGAGGTGCGCATGGCCTGGCTGGCGGCCAGTGAGCAGCCGCTGTGCATGGAGACGGTTGAGCGTACCGGCCCGCTGGGCAGTGCACCGGCCACCCATGACGCCATGGAATTGTTTTACGACCACCTGCAGCGTACCCTGATCGATATTGAATTTCTTGATCCGGACAAGCCCAGGCATTTGATGACCCGCCTGCGCCGGCTGTTTGGCCGCAGCCAGATGAGCCGCTCCGAGGTCAATATTCTGCGCGGCATTTTGACCGAAACCCAAAAGGCGGCGCAGGGCGAGTTGCAACAGAGGAGAGACGGCCATGTTTAGCCGTATGCGTGAAGACATTCAGAGCATTTTTCATCGCGACCCTGCGGCTCGCAACACCTTCGAGGTGCTGACCTGCTATCCCGGTTTGCATGCCATCTGGTTGCATCGCATGGCCCACTGGCTGTGGCTGCGCAACTGGAAGCTGCTGGCGCGGCTGATTTCGCACAGTGCCCGCTGGATTACCGGTATTGAAATTCACCCGGGCGCCAAAATTGGCCGGCGTTTTTTTATCGACCATGGCATGGGGGTGGTGATTGGTGAAACCGCCGAGATTGGCGACGATGTCACCCTTTATCATGGCGTGACCCTGGGTGGCACCACCTGGAACAAGGGCAAGCGCCATCCCACGCTGGAAGATGGCGTGGTGGTGGGCGCCGGGGCCAAGGTGCTGGGGCCTTTTACTGTGGGTGCTGGCGCCAAGATCGGCTCCAATGCGGTGGTGACCAAGGCGGTACCGGCCGGTGCTACGGCGGTGGGCATTCCCGGTCGCATTATCGAGGCGAAAAAAGACCAGTCACCGGAACAGGCCGATTTCGATGCCTATGGCATCAGCGGCGATATGCCAGACCCGGTGGCCCGTTCCATTGGTGCCATTCTGGCTCATCTGAAATCGGTGGAAGGCCGCATGGACGGCATGTGCGGTGCGCTGCGCGAGCTGGGCAGCGATTACTGTGCGGGTGAATTGCCGGAACTGCCCGAAAATGCGCTGGATGATGCGGCTGTCCGGGCGCAGGATCACGGTGGTGATGCCAAATCCGAGTAATGGTGTAGGTCATATTCTTGACTAAATTGGTCGGGAATTGCATAATGCCGTTCATTCGGGATCTGAGTACGGTTTTTTATTATGCGATTGACGACCAAAGGCCGTTATGCGGTAACAGCCATGCTGGACCTGGCCTTGAATGCCCGTGAGACGCCGGTGTCACTGGCCGACATTTCAGAGCGCCAGGGCATTTCCCTGTCTTACCTGGAGCAGCTGTTTGCACGTTTGCGCCGCAATGAGCTGGTATCCAGTGTGCGGGGCCCGGGCGGCGGCTACCAGCTGGCCCGTGACGCAGCCGAAATCCAGATTGTACAGGTGATTGATGCCGTGGACGAGCTGGTGGACGCTACCCGTTGCCAGGGCAAGGGCGATTGCCAGGGCGGGGAAACCTGCCTGACCCACTACCTGTGGTGTGAGCTGAGCGATCAGATTCATGAGTTTTTAAGTGGTATCAGCCTGGCCAGTCTGGTGGGGCGTGCCGAAGTTCAAGATATTGCCCGTCGGCAGTCCGGACGCATTGCCTGTGCGCCGCTGCTTGAGGCGCGGGGCTAAACGGCAGGTGCAGCTGCTGCCATTGAGGAGAAATTAGATGAAATTACCCGTTTACCTGGATTACTCGGCTACCACCCCGGTCGACCCCCGTGTCGCAGAAAAAATGATCGAGTGCCTGACTATGGAAGGCAACTTTGGCAACCCGGCATCACGTTCGCACGTGTATGGCTGGCGTGCCGAAGAGGCGATTGAAAACGCCCGCCAACAGGTGGCCGACCTGATCAATGCCGACAACCTGGCCATCAAGGGCGTAGCCCATTTTTACGCCACCAAGGGCAAGCATCTGATCACCTCCAAAATCGAACACAAGGCGGTGCTGGACACCATGCGCCAGCTGGAGCGTGAAGGCTTCGAGGTCACCTATCTGGACCCGAGTGAAGAGGGCATCATCAGCCCTGAGCAGGTTAAAGACGCCCTGCGTGAAGACACCATTCTGGTGTCCATCATGCACGTCAACAACGAGGTGGGCACCGTCAACGACATTGCCGCCATCGGCGAGATCACCCGGGCCAACAAGGTGCTGTTCCATGTCGACGCGGCCCAGTCGGCCGGTAAAACCCCGATTGATGTGGAAGCGATGAAGGTGGACCTGATCTCCTTCTCCGCCCACAAGGTTTACGGCCCCAAGGGCATCGGCGCCCTCTACGTACGCCGCAAGCCACGGGTGCGTCTGGAAGCCCAGATGCACGGTGGCGGTCATGAGCGTGGCATGCGTTCCGGCACCTTGGCCACCCACCAAATTGTCGGCATGGGTGAAGCCTTTGCCATTGCCAAACAGGATATGGAAAAAGACCGTGCCCGGGTAATCCAGTTGAGCGAGCGCTTCTATGGCCAGATTGCCGACATGGAAGAGGTGTACCTGAACGGCAGCAAGACCCAGCGCATGCCGCATTTCCTCAACCTGAGCTTCAACTTTGTCGAGGGCGAGTCGCTGATGATGTCGCTCAAGGACCTGGCGGTTTCCTCCGGCTCGGCCTGTACGTCGGCCTCGCTGGAACCGTCCTATGTGTTGCGTGCCCTGGGCCGCAATGACGAGCTGGCGCACAGCTCCATCCGTTTCACCTTTGGCCGCTTCACCACCGAAGAAGAAGTGGACCTGGCCGCTGCCCAGGTACGCGAGGCAGTTGGCAAACTGCGTGAACTGTCACCACTGTGGGACATGTACAAAGACGGCGTTGACCTGAGCAAGGTCGAGTGGCAGGCCCATTAACAGGAGTATCTGATCATGGCTTACAGTGACAAAGTAATCGACCACTACGAAAACCCCCGCAACGTTGGCAAACTCAATGCCGATGCGCAAAACGTCGGTACCGGCATGGTGGGTGCGCCCGCCTGTGGTGACGTGATGCGCCTGCAAATCGAGGTGGACGACAATGGCGTGATCAAGGACGCCAAGTTCAAGACCTATGGCTGCGGCTCGGCGATTGCCTCCAGCTCGCTGGCCACCGAGTGGATGAAGGGCAAGACCCTGGACGAAGCCGAGCAAATCAAGAACACCGCCATTGCCGAAGAGCTGGCGCTGCCGCCGGTAAAAATCCACTGTTCGGTACTGGCTGAAGATGCAATCAAGGCCGCCGTGCGCGACTACAAAGAAAAGCAGGGCAAGCAGTAATTATCGAGGTTTCCAATGGCTATTAGCTTGACAACAGCTGCCGCCAACCATGTACGCCGTTCGCTGGACAAGCGTGGCAAGGGCGAGGGTGTGCGGCTGGGCGTAAAAACCACCGGCTGCTCCGGGCTGGGGTATGTGCTGGAGTACGTGGACGAGTTCAGGGACGGCGACAAGGTATTTGAAAGCCACGGCCTCAAGGTGGTGGTGGACGAAGACAGCCTGGATTTCCTGGACGGCACCGAGCTGGATTTTGTCCGTGAAGGCATCAACGAAGGCTTCAAGTTCAATAACCCCAATGTGCGTGGCGAATGTGGCTGCGGTGAGAGCTTCAGTGTCTGAGGCCGCTGCCAGCCATTTCGACCTGTTCGGGCTGACGCCGGCGTTTGAGCTGGATGTGGCCGAGCTGGACCGCTGCTATCTGGACGCTGTGCGGCTGGTGCATCCCGACCGTTTTGCTGCCGCCAGCGAACACGAGCAGCGTGCCGCCGTGGAGCGTGCCGCCGCCCTCAACGATGCTTACCAGATTCTCAAGTCCGCTACTCGCCGGGCCCTGTATCTGCTCAATTTGCAGGCGCCGCTGGACGAAGAAGCCACGGTGCAGGACCCCGAGTTCCTGTTTCAGCAAATGGAATGGCGTGAAGAGCTGGAAGAGCTGGGCGACAGTGCCGACTTTGCCGCCATTGGCCGTTTCCGCAAACAGCTGTTGCAGGTGCTGGCCGGCGTAGGCGAAGCCTTTGCCGCCTGCTGGCAGCAGGGCGACCAGCGCAGCCAGGCCGAACGGCTGGTGCGCCGCATGCAGTTTCTGGACAAGCTGTTGCGCGAAGTGCGCGAGCTGGAAGAGCGTCTGGACGATTAATGCCGTGCCTGCTGGGCAGGCACCCCAAAAAAAGCGAAGAATATTATGGCCCTGGTGCAGATTGTTGAACCCGACCGCCAGCCCGAGCCCGGTCAGCCCCGCCTTGCGGTCGGCATTGATCTGGGTACGACCAACTCGCTGATTGCGACCCTGCAGGACGGCCAGCCGTTGCCGCTGGCTGACGAACAGGGCCGTTTTGCGCTGGCCTCGGCGGTACGTTATCTGCCCGACGGCAGCCAGAGCGTAGGGCGTGATGCCAAACAGGCGGCCAGTGAAGACCCGTTCAACTGTATTTTGTCGGTCAAGCGACTGATTGGCCGTGGCGTTGACGAAGTGCAACAGCTGGGCCAGCAACTGCCCTACCGTTTCCGCACCGGCGACTCGAAAATGCCGATGATTGAAACCGTGCAGGGCGCCAAAAGTCCGGTTGAAGTATCTGCCGACATTCTCCGGGTGTTGCGGCTGCGGGGCGAACAGGCGCTGGGCGGCGACCTGTTTGGCGCCGTGATTACCGTGCCGGCCTACTTTGACGATGCCCAGCGCCAGGCTACCAAGGACGCCGCCAAACTGGCCGGCATCAAGGTGCTGCGCCTGCTCAACGAACCCACCGCCGCTGCCGTGGCCTACGGTCTCGATCGTCAGGCGGAAGGCGTGATTGTGGTCTATGACCTGGGCGGCGGTACCTTTGACGTATCCATTTTGCGGCTGACCCGTGGCGTATTCGAAGTGCTGGCTACCGGCGGCGACAGTGCACTGGGCGGCGACGATCTGGATCATGCGCTGGCCGACTGGATTATTGAGCAGTCTGGTGCGGGTACTGACCTGTCGCCAGCCGAGCAGCGCACCTTGCTGCGTCTTGCCTGCGACCTGAAAGAGACCCTGAGCCAGCAGGATGCCGTTGCGGTCCGTTATGGCGACTGGAGCGGCGAACTGAGCCGCACCGCCTTTGATGCCCTGATCGAGCCGCTGGTAGCCCGCAGCCTGCGTGCCTGCCGCCGTGCGGTGCGCGATGCCGGCATTGAAGTGGATGACATCAAGGCGGTGGTAATGGTGGGCGGCTCCACCCGGGTGCCGCTGGTACGTGAGCAGGTGGCGGCCCAGTTTGAATGCCAGCCGCTGACCGACATTGACCCCGACAAGGTGGTGGCGCTGGGCGCCGCCATCCAGGCCGATATATTGGCCGGCAACCGCAGTGGCAACAACGACTTGCTGCTGCTGGATGTCAACCCGCTGTCGCTGGGGCTGGAAACCATGGGCGAGCTGGTGGAAAAAATCATTCCCCGCAATACCACCATTCCGGTATCCCGTACCCAGGATTTCACCACCGCCCGTGACGGCCAGACCGCCATGGCGTTGCATGTGGTGCAGGGCGAGCGCGAGCTGGTGCGTGACTGCCGCTCGCTGGCCCGTTTTGAGCTGCGCGGCATTCCGCCGATGGTGGCCGGTGCTGCCAAAATCCGGGTCACCTTTCAGGTGGACGCCGACGGCCTGCTCAGTGTCAGTGCCAAGGAAACCCGTTCCGGCGTGGAAGCCCATGTCGAGGTCAAGCCGTCTTATGGCCTGAGCGACGAGTCGGTCAGCCGCATGCTGCAGGACTCGATGGCCCACGCCGAAGACGACCGCAAGGCCCGTGGCCTGCGCGAGCAGCAGGTCAATGCCGAACGCATGCTGGAAACCGTGCGCATTGCGCTGGAAACTGACGGTGACCTGCTCAATGCCGACGAACGTGCGGCGGTTGACGAGCAGCTGGAGTTGCTGCGCCAGGCTGCCGCCGGTGAGGATCAGGGGGCCATTGCCCGCCAAATCCAGAAGGTCAACCAGGCCACCCACGAATTTGCCTCAAGACGCATGGATGCTACCGTGCGACGAGCCTTTGCCGGCCGCCAGCTGGAAGAAATTTAGGAGCAGACCATGCCACAGATTGTATTTTTACCCCATGCCGACCTCTGCCCCGAAGGTGCGGTGGTTGACGCCCGGGCAGGCGAAAGCATCCTTGATGCGGCGCTGCGCAACGGTATTGATATTGAACATGCCTGCGAGATGTCCTGTGCCTGTACCACCTGTCATGTGATTGTGCGTGAAGGCTTTGATTCGCTGGAAGAATCCGATGAACTGGAAGACGACATGCTGGACAAGGCCTGGGGCCTGGAACACGAGTCCCGGCTGGCCTGCCAGGCCATGGTCAGCGGTGACGACCTGACCGTCGAGATTCCCAAATACACCATCAACCAGGTATCCGAGCGCCAGTAGGAGGCAGCCATGAAATGGATTGATGTACTGGATATCGCCATCGAACTGGCGGAACAACACCCCGATGTAGACCCCCGCTACATCAACTTCGTCAACTTGCACCGTTTGGTCACCGAACTGGACGGCTTTGACGACGACCCCAACCGCAGCGGTGAAAAAGTACTGGAAGCCATCCAGGCCGCCTGGATTGAAGAGCTCGACTGAGCCGCCCTGACCGCTGGACCTTGCGGCTTCGCACAGGGTGACGGTGGAGCAGGGATGACGACCAAGGTCTCCCGCAACCACCTCGTCATTCTGTGCGAAACGCAGTGTAGTCGCAGAATCCATGACTCCCCGGTTTGTCCACCGCCTCCACGGCTTGATTGACCGTCATCTTCGGCTTGCCTTGCCGCTGTTTCCCCGGGCTTTCCTTGCCGTCGTCACCCGGCTTGACCGGGTGACCTTCCACACCTCATCACCAGCCACTTCAAACGACCGTTTATAAAAAGTGGCGCTGCCCCTTTGCAAAATCGTTGCAACCCGGATTATGCTGTGGCCGACCCCTCGCAGATCGTGAAGGGCATACCAACAACCCGGACGGATCCCGGGTGTGCCAAGGACACAATACGTTACCCGGGCTTTTAACGGCCCCACGTATGAACGTTCTGGATGGTTCAACGCAGCTGTCACCGGCTGCTTTCAAGGATGAATGCTCATGGATGACTACCGGTTTTATTCCCTTGTATGCCTGCTGGGCTGCCTGTTTCTGGCCAGTGCCCAGGCACAATCCTTGCCCGGCGACCGTGACCTTGCCCGAGACCGTCAGCAGCGCCTGTTGCAGGAGCAGCAGCAGCGGCTGGACGAGCTGCAAAGCCTGCCCGGCAGCCTGCCGGATGCCACCACCGACCCGCTGCTTGCCGATGACCGCTGTGTCCCGGTGCAGCGGATCGAGCTGTCCGGCGTCACCTTGCTGCGCCCGGCGTTGCAAAGCCGGTTGCTGCAGCCCTACCAGCACCAGTGCCTGAGCGCCGCCCGGCTCAACCTGTTGTTGCAGGACATTACCCATGCCTACCTTGAACGTGGCTATGTCACCACCCGGGCTTACCTGCCGGCCCAGGACCTGACCAGCGGCACCTTGCAGATCCAGGTGATCGAAGGCCACACCGAAGGGCTGGACGGTGCCGATGTACTCAGCCCGAACGAACTGCGCATGCTGGTGCCGCTCAAGGCCGGCCAGCCCTTCAATATTCGCAACCTGGAACAGGCGGTGGACCAGCTGGGCCGTCTGCCGTCCCGGCAGGTGCAGTTCGACCTGCAACCGGGCGAAACCGCCGGCGGCAGCCGCATTGTGGCCCGTGGCGAGCGCAGCAAACCCTGGCGTGCCGGCCTGAGCCGTCACAACGACGGCCAGCGCAGCACCGGCGAGCAGCAGTGGAGCAGCTGGCTAAGCTGGGACAGTCCACTGGGGCTGGCCGACCAGCTCAACATTCGGGGCAGCAAGGATGCAGTCAGCGACCGCTATCGCCACTCGGCCAGCCACGGCCTCAACTACCAGCTGCCCTATGGCTGGTGGACTTTCAACTACCATTACAACCACAGTTATTACCGTACCCGCACGCAGGGGCATGGATTTGCCTTTGTGCTCGATGGTGTCAGCACCACCCAGGCACTCAATGCCGAACGGGTCATCCACCGGGACGGTGTCAGCAAAACCGCCATCGGTCTGGGCATCAGCCAGCTGCGCAGCCGCAACTATCTGGACAATTACCTGCTGGATGTCTCCAGCCAGCGCCTGACTGAATACCAGCTGGGTTTCAACCATGGCCGGCGGGTGGGCAGCGCCTTTGTCAACGTCGACCTGGGCTGGCAACGGGGCAGCGGCGCACTGGATGCCCAGCGCAAAGGCTCGCCCAAAGGCGGCCAGCCGGTAGCCCGTTATAACAAGTACACCCTGACCGCCAGTTACCTGCAGCCCTTCCAGCTGGCGGGCGAGCGCTTCAGCTTCGACAGCCTGTTCAGTGCCCAGCGCAGCGAGGACGTGCTCTACAGCCCGCAGCGTTTCAGTCTGGGCGGTTTGTACTCCATACGTGGTTACAAGGACCAAAGCCTGACCGGTGACAGCGGCTACTACTGGCGCAACCAGCTGCGCTGGAGCCGGCCGGTTAACGTACGCTGGTTGCAACCGCTGTTGCAGCACTACAGCCTGCTGGCCGCCTACGATCTGGGTGCCATCCGGGGTGACAAGTACAACCACGAAAGCAGTGGCCGCATGGCCAGTCATGCGCTGGAGCTCAGCGCCCGTGGCGAGCATCTGGCCCTTTCAGTAACCAGCGCCCACACCCTGTCACGGCCCGGCGCTGTTGAGCGCAAGGAACGGCCGGTTTATGTCCGCATGGATCTGTTTTTTTAAAAGGATTTTAAAATGAACACCCAAAGCCCCCTGTTCAAAACCATTGCCCAGTTACTGATTGCCGTGATCTGGGCACAGCCCCTGCACAGCATCGCTGCCAACCTGCACGTGGATCACCAGGGAGGCGGCAACACCCACGTGACCACGGCCAATAACGGCGTGCCGGTGGTCAACATAGCCACCCCCAACAGCAACGGACTGTCACACAACAGGTTCACCGACTACAACGTCGGCCAGCAGGGGCTGATCCTCAACAACAGCACCGACAAGCTGACGCAAACGCAGCTGGGCGGCATCATCACCGGCAACAGCCAGCTCAAGGGCAAGGCCGCCAACACCATTCTTAACGAGGTTACCGGCGGCCAGCGCAGCCAGCTCAAGGGCTACACCGAGGTAGCTGGCCAACAGGCCCATGTGATTGTCGCCAACCCGCACGGCATCAGCTGTGACGGCTGCGGTTTTATCAACACGCCACAGGCCACCCTGACCACTGGCCGGCCCATGATCGAGCAGGGCCGGCTGCACGGCTATGACGTCGACGGCGGTGATATCGACATTGCCGGTGCCGGCCTCAACGCCAGCAATATCAGCCGCTTCGACCTGATCACCCGCAGCGCCCAAATCAACGCCGAACTGCACGCCAACGAACTCAACATCATCACCGGTCGCAACCAGGTGGAAGCGGGCACGCTCAAGGCCACCGCCAAAACCGGCCCAACCCATGAACAACCGCTGCTGGCCATCGACAGCAGCGCTCTGGGCGGCATGTACAGCGGCGCCATCCGGCTGG
>CAZMLX010000081.1:0-8875 GCA_964567275.1 uncultured Thiopseudomonas sp.
AACTTCACCACCGCGCGCCGCTTCCTGACCGAAGTGGATTCCAGCTCGGTAATGGTCAACGCCTCCACCCGCTTTGCCGACGGCTTTGAGTACGGACTGGGTGCCGAGATCGGCATCTCCACCGACAAGCTGCATGCCCGTGGCCCGGTGGGCCTGCTGGGTCTGACCAGCGAAAAATACGTGGTGTTTGGCGACGGGCACATCCGTGGCTAAAAAAATCGGGATTCTGGGCGGCACCTTCGACCCCATCCATATCGGCCATTTGCGCAGCGCCATCGAGGTGCTGGAGGGCTGTGGGCTGGACGAGGTGCGCCTGATTCCCGGTGCAGTACCGCCGCACCGTGCTACGCCGGATGTGAGTGCACAGCAGCGGCTGGCCATGGTGAAACTGGCGGTGCAGGGCATTGCCGGCCTGAGCGTGGACGATCGGGAGCTGCGCCGTGACGGCCCGTCCTGGACCATCGACACACTGCTGTCGTTGCGGGCCGAGCTGGCGGCGGATGACCGGCTGTATTTCATCCTTGGTCATGATGCCTTTGCCGGCCTGAATCGCTGGCACCGCTGGCAGGACATTTTGCAGCACTGTCACCTGCTGGTGTTGCAACGGCCCGACCAGCAGCAGGACTTGCCGGGCGAAGTTCAGGCCCTGCTGACGGTTCATGGCGTGGCCGGCGTGGCCGACATGCAGCAGCCGGCCGGCCAGATTGCCCTGCTGCAGCAAACCCCGCTGGCGGTATCAGCTACCGCCATCCGTCAGTTGCGGGCCGACAACCGCAGCATTCGTTTTCTGGTGGCCGATACGGTCGCCGACCATATCCGGCAGCACGGCCTGTATGCCGCTGCTGCGGAACACTGATGTTTATCCCCAATGAAGAGACTTTTATGCAAAGTGAAGACCTGGCAACCCGCCTGATCGCCATCCTTGATGACGGCAAAGGCAAAGACATCCTGCAAATTGATGTCCGTGAAAAAACCAGCATGACCGACTATATGATCATCGCCAGTGGCAGCTCCAACCGCCATGTCAAGGCGCTGGCGCAGGCGGTGATTGAAACCGCCAAGGAAAACGGCGTACAGCCGCTGGGCAGTGAAGGGCTGGACGTGGGCGAGTGGGCGCTGATTGACCTGGACGACGTGATTGTTCACGTGATGCAGGAAGAAACCCGCAACTTCTACGATCTGGAACGTCTGTGGCAAGGTGCCGAGCAAAGCCGTGCCGGTCAGGATGCGATCTGAGTGCGCATTCGCCTGATTGCCGTGGGCAGCAAAATGCCCGGCTGGGTCGAGGAGGGCTGGCGCGAGTACGTTAAACGCTTGCCGTCCGAGGTGCAGCTGGAGCTGGTGGAAATCCCGCTGGCCACACGCAGTAAAAATTCCGATGTCAAACGCCTGATTCACCAGGAAGGCGAGGCCATGCTGGCCAGGGTGCAGCCGGGTGAGCGCATTGTGACGCTGGAAGTCACCGGCAAGGCCTGGAGTTCAGAACAGCTGGCTGGTGCACTGGAGCGCTGGAAGCTGGACGCCCGTACCGTCAACCTGATGATCGGCGGCCCGGAAGGGCTGGCGCCGCAGGTGCAGGCCCGCAGCGAGCAGCAATGGTCGCTGTCGCCGCTGACATTGCCACATCCGCTGGTCAGAATTGTCGTTGGCGAGCAACTTTATCGTGCCTGTACCATCTTAAGTGGTCATCCCTACCATAAATAAGTGACCCTTCATGCCACCTGCGATACGTCTTAAAGATTACCAGAAGGACAAACAGCTGATCCGCCGCCGGCTGGTGGCTGCTGCCGTGCTGGTGGTATTGCTGGTTGGCGTGTTGCTGATGCGGCTGTATTACCTGCAGGTGGTGCAGTATGAACACCACTCGACGCTGGCCGAGAACAACCGTATCCATGTGCAGCCGTTGCCGCCCACCCGTGGCCTGATCTATGACCGCAATGGTGTGGTGCTGGCCGACAACCGGCCCAGTTTCAACCTGACCATCACCCGGGAGCGCACCGGCGACTGGCGTGAAGTGCTGGCGACCCTGGGCGAGCTGCTGGGGCTGGAGGAGACCGAGCTGGAGCAGATGGCCAAGCGCTTGCAACAGGGCCGTCGCCCGTTCGAACCGGTGCCGGTGCTGTTTGAACTCAGTGAAGAACAGATCGCCGTGGTGTCGGTAAACCAGTTTTTGCTGCCGGGTGTGGAAGTGGCGGCGCAGATGGTGCGTCATTACCCGCTGGGTGAGCAGTTTGCCCACTCGATCGGTTATGTGGGACGCATTAGCGAAGACGACCTCAAGCGGATGGAAGACACGGTGGCCTACAGTGGTACCCACCACATCGGCAAAACCGGCGTCGAGCGTTTTTATGAGGACAGCCTGCATGGCAAGGTTGGCTATGCCGAAGTGGAAACCAACGCCCGTGGCCGGGTATTGCGGGTGCTGAAACGGATTGAGCCGCATAACGGTGATGACCTGGTACTGACGCTGGATGCCGGCTTGCAACAGGCGGCGATTGCAGCGCTGGCCGGCCGGCGGGGTGCCATTGTGGCGCTGGAACCTTCAACCGGCGAAGTGCTGGCCATGGTCAGCGAGCCCAGTTATGACCCCAACCCCTTTGTTACCGGCATCGGTTTCAAGGCTTATGCCGAGTTGCGCGACTCCATTGATCAGCCGCTGTATAACCGGGTGCTGCGTGGCCTGTACCCGCCGGGCTCGACCATCAAGCCGATGGTGGTATTGGCCGGGCTGGACTCGGGCGTGATTACTCCCGCCAGCCGGGTATTTGACCCCGGCTTTTACCAGTTGCCCAACAACACCCACAAATACCGTAACTGGAACCGCAGCGGTGACGGCTGGGTGGGGCTTGAGCTGGCGGTGGCCCGTTCCAACGATACCTATTTTTATGATCTGGCCCACAAACTGGGCGTGGATCGGCTGCATGCCTACATGACCCAGTTTGGTTTTGGCCAAAGGGTGGCGCTGGACATGTTTGAAGAAACCGGTGGCCTGATGCCGTCCCGGGAGTGGAAGCGCGAACGTTACAAACAGCCCTGGTACCCCGGTGAGACCCTGATTTTGGGCATTGGCCAGGGCTATATGCAGTCAACACCGTTGCAGCTGGCGCATGCCACCGGGCTGGTGGCGACCCGGGGTCGCTGGGTGCGCCCGCATCTGGCTCGTACCGTGGGCGGAGTACCCATTGTCGATGAAAACCCCCACCCGGATATCCAGCTGAAAAACCCGGCGCACTGGGATCTGGCCCGCCATGCCATGGAATCGGTGATGCATGGCGAGCGGGGTACCGCCCGTGGTGTAGGTGCCAGGGCCCAGTATCGCATTGCCGGAAAAAGTGGCACCGCCCAGGTGGTGGCGATCAAGCAGGGCGAAAAATACGACCGCAACAAGGTCAACGAACGGCACCGTGACCATGCTCTGTTTATCGCCTATGCGCCGGCGGACGATCCGAAAATTGCGGTGGCCGTAATGGTGGAAAATGGCGAATCCGGCTCCGGCGTTGCCGCTCCGGTGGCCAAGGCGGTACTGGATGCCTGGCTGCTGCCACCAGAACCGGAACCGGAACCGGAAACGGCGGACGATGATGAAGCGGAGCCCGAAGTGCAGGCAGCCGGGGAGGGTGACTGATGGGACGGGGTTTTGACCGGACGCTGGATAGCGGCGATGTTTTCCAGAAACGGGCCACCTGGCTGCAGCGGGTGCATGTGGACGGCTGGCTGCTGCTGATTCTGCTGGCATTGGCCGGAACCGGCCTGTTTGTCCTGTATTCGGCCGGCAGCAAAAGTGAAGCCTTGCTGATGAAACAGGCCGGCTCGTTTGGTGTGGGCTTTTTGCTGATGGTGGTCATTGCCCAGGTCGACCCCCGCTTTATGGCGCGCTGGTCGGCGCTGGCCTATCTGGTTGGGGTGGGCCTGCTGCTGGTGGTCGAAGTCATGGGGCACAAGGCGATGGGTGCCACCCGCTGGATCAATATCCCGGGGGTGATGCGCTTTCAGCCGGCGGAACTGATGAAAGTGTTCATGCCGCTGACACTGGCCTGGTATGTGTCCCGTTACAACCTGCCGCCAAGTTTCAAACACCTGGTCATCAGTCTGGTGCTGGTGGGGGTACCGTTTTTGCTGATTGCCCGCCAGCCGGACCTGGGCACCGCCTTGCTGGTACTGACATCCGGCATGTTTGTGTTGTTTTTGGGCGGATTACGCTGGCGCTGGATCCTGGCGGCGCTGGCTGCAGTCATTCCGACCGCTTTTGTGATGTGGGAGTTCTTTTTGCGGCAGTACCAGAAGCAGCGGGTGCTGACTTTTCTAAACCCGGAAAGTGATCCGCTGGGCAGCGGCTGGAATATCATCCAGTCCAAGGCGGCGATTGGTTCGGGCGGGGTACTGGGTAAAGGCTGGCTGCAAGGGACCCAGTCGCATCTGGACTTTTTGCCGGAAAGTCATACCGATTTCATTATTGCGGTACTGGCCGAAGAGTTTGGCCTGGTCGGCGCCTGTCTGCTGCTGTTGCTCTATATGGTGTTGTTGGCACGCACGCTGTATATCAGCTTGCAGGCGCAAACCGTGTTCGGCAAATTGTTGGCCGGCTCGATCAGTCTGACCTTTTTCATTTATATTTTTGTCAATATCGGCATGGTGAGCGGGCTGTTGCCGGTTGTGGGAATTCCGTTGCCGTTTATCAGCTATGGGGGCACTTCGATCGTGACCCTGATGGCCGGCTTTGGCATATTGATGTCGGTGCATACCCATCGCAAATGGATTGCCCAAACTTAGGAGTTGTGACACAGATGTTCACGTTTTTTTGTACGCAAGGGTTGCGGCCACGCTGGCCGCAGCTGGTTTGGGCCGGGGTGGCGGCGCTGGCGCTGGGCGGGCCGGTACAGGCCGAAGGCTATGCCGGCCACGAAGATGCCAAACGGCTGATCGCCGAGATGCAGGAAGAGTATGGCTTCCCCGAGGCGCACTTGCAGCGGGTACTGGGCGAAGCGCAAAAACAGCAGCCCATTCTGGATGCCATTTCCCGCCCGGCGGAACGGGTCAAACCCTGGAAGGAATACCGTCCCATTTTTCTGACCCGCCAGCGCATCGACAAGGGCTTGCAGTTCTGGGCCGACAACGCCGGGGCACTGGCCCGGGCCGAGCAACAGTATGGTGTTCCGGCCGAATTTATCGTGGCCATCATTGGTGTTGAAACCATGTATGGCGGCAACACCGGCCGTTACCGGGTGCTGGATGCGCTGTCCACCCTGGCATTTGACTATCCGCCACGGGCACCGTTTTTTCGGGGTCAGCTCAAGCAGTTTTTGCTGCTGACCCGCGAAGAACAACTGGAGCCGTCCAGCCTGACCGGCTCCTATGCGGGCGCCATGGGGCTGCCGCAGTTTATGCCGGGCAGCTTTCGTGCCTATGCAGTGGACTTCAACGCTGACGGCAAAATCAACATCTGGACCGAGCCGGCCGATGCCATTGGCAGCGTTGCCAACTACTTTATCGAACACGGCTGGCAGCCGGGCGAACAGGTGGCGGTACGTGCCAGCCTGAAAAACACGGAAGCCGAGCAAGGCCTGACCGGCGGGCTCGACCCCAAACTGAGCATGAAAGAACTCAAGGCACTGGGCTGGAAACCGGAGGCCTCGGTCAAGGGCAAAACCCGGGTCACGGCGTTCCGTTTTGAGGGCGAGCAGGGTGCCGAGTACTGGATTGGCCTGCCAAACTTCCACGCCATTACCCGCTACAACCGCAGTGAAATGTACGCGATGGCCGTGACCCAGCTGGCCGGGGAACTGGCTGCCGAATACAGGGCCGCCGGCAGCAAGGAGACCGCCCAATGAAAATGCGTATGGCAGCGCTGGTTGCGGCCGGCCTGGTACTCTACGGTTGTGGCAGCAAGCCATCCCGCCAGCCGGTGGTAACGGCCAAGCCGGCGCCTGCACCGGTTTACAAACAGTCCGGCAAAGATGGCGCACCCTGGTGGGACAAGGATGTATCGGGCATTCCCGATGCGGTGCCCACTCCCCACTACGGCCCGGTCAAGGCAGCACCCTATGTGGTACTGGGTAAAAAATATTACCCGATGCAAAGTGCCCATGATTACCAGGAAACCGGTACCGCATCCTGGTATGGCACCAAGTTTCACGGCCTGAAAACCGCCAATGGTGAAACCTACGACCTCTACGGCATGACGGCGGCACATAAAACCCTGCCACTGCCCAGTTACGTCAAGGTGACCAACCTGGACAATGGCCGCAGCGTCACCCTCAGGGTCAATGACCGGGGGCCGTTTTACTCCGACCGCATCATTGATCTGTCCTTTGCTGCCGCCAAAAAACTGGGCTATTCGGACAAGGGCGTGGCCCGGGTCAAAGTAGAGGGTATCGACCCCGAGCGCTGGCAGGGTAGCCAGGGCAAAACCGCCTCTGCCAGCGCAGCGGTCGAGGTTTATGTACCGCCGCCGGCCCAGCATGCCGGTGCCACCCTGCCGGTTGAAGTGAAATCGCAGCAGATCCCGGGCCTGTATTTGCAGGCGGGTGCCTTTTCCAATCCGGATGCGGCGCAATTGCTGAGTGACAAACTGGCACGGCTCACCGCTACACAGGTGCAGGTAGCGCCGGTGGTCAGTGGCCAGCAGGTGTTGCACCGGGTGCGGCTGGGGCCGCTGTCGGGCCAGGCGCAGCTGGAAAGTTTGCGCCTCCAGATTGCCCAGGCCGGGTTCGGCCAGTCCACTCCGGTAGTGGTCAAATAATGCAGTTACAGGAATAACCCTGCATAGCGGGGGTTGAAAGGCCGTCACAAGGCCTCTATGTTCACCTTTCAGTTTGGGTAACAGACACCATGATCAGATCAGGATTTTTTGCAGGACTTGTTTTTTGGGCAGCGGCGGCCGGGCAGGCGATAGCTGCGCCAGTGGTGCCGGCGGCGCCGGAGCTGGCAGCCCGCTCCTATGTATTGATGGATGCCGCAACTGGCCAGATACTGGTTGAACATCAGGGCGAGCAAGCCCTGCCACCGGCCAGCCTGACCAAGCTGATGACCGCCTATATCGCCACCCGTGAAATCAACGCCGGCAAAATTGCCGAATCGGACCTGGTTACGGTCAGCGAAAAAGCCTGGCGCACCGGCGGTTCGCGCATGTTTATTGAAGTGGGCAAACAGGTATCGGTGGACGACCTGTTGCATGGCGTGATCATCCAGTCCGGCAATGACGCCAGCGTGGCGCTGGCCGAATACATTGCCGGCAGCGAGGAAACCTTTGCCGACCTGATGAACGAACATGCCGCCCGGCTGGGACTGAACAACAGTTCGTTCCGCAATGCCACCGGCCTGCCGGATGCCGCCCACTACTCGTCGGCCCACGACATGGCCAAGCTGGCCCGGGCCATCATTTATGAAGACCCGGCCCACTACGCCATCTATGCCCAGAAAGAGTTTTTGTGGAACAACATCAAACAGACCAACCGCAACCTGTTGCTGTGGCGTGACAGCACGGTTGATGGCCTGAAAACCGGCCATACCGAAGAAGCCGGTTATTGTCTGGTGGCTTCTGCGGTGCGTGACAACATGCGTTTGATCTCGGTAGTGTTTGGTGCCAGCAATGAAGCCAGTCGCGCCGCCGAAACCCAAAAACTGCTGACCTACGGTTTCCGCTTTTTTGAAAGCCGTACCTTCTACCGCAAAAACGACACCCTGCTGCAGGCCAATGTCTGGAAAGGCCAGAGCCCGCAGGTAGCCGCAGGGTTGCTGGACGATTTGTCACTGACCGTACCCCGTGGCCAGGCCAGCCAGCTGACGGCAGAAGCAGTGGTGGACAAGGAAATTCTGGCACCCCTGAATGTGGGTGACCGTATTGGCCATGTTGAAATTCGTTTGAACGGCGAGCTGCTGCACCAGGCCAATCTGGTTGCTTTGCAACCGGTGGAAGAGGGTGGTTTCTTCCGTCGGCTATGGGACGGCATTCGCCTGTTCTTCTTCAACCTGTTCAACTAAGGAGCATGGCATGCAGTTTACCGACCTGACCGAAACCGCCGAGCAGCCGAAAATCGAGTTTCCCTGCGAGCAGTATCCGGTCAAGATCATTGGTGATCAGAGCCACGACTACCTGCAAAGCGTGCTGGCTGTGGTCTGTGCCCATGCGCCAGAGTTCGACCCCGCCAGTGCCGACCAGCAACTGAGCAGCAACGGCCGTTTTTGTTCGGTGCGGGTGCGCATTACCGCCCAAAGCGCCGAGCATCTGCAACAGCTGCATCTGGCGCTGCGTAACACCGGCAAAGTGCGCATGGTGCTTTGATGAGCGACTTGCCGCTGCAAGTGCGCTGGCTGGGTCGGGTGGACTATGAAACCACCTGGCACGCCATGCAACAGTTTACCGACCGCCGCACAGCAGACACTGCCGACGAGATCTGGCTGCTGGAGCATCCGCCGGTGTTTACCCAGGGCCAGGCCGGCAAGGCCGAGCACCTGCTGTTTCCCGGTGACATTCCGGTGGTGCAGGTGGACCGCGGCGGCCAGGTGACCTACCACGGTCCGGGCCAGCTGGTCGCCTATGTGCTGATCGACATTCGCCGTCTGGGTATCGGTGTGCGCGAGCTGGTCAGCCTGATTGAAAACAGCCTGATTGAATTGCTGGCTGACTTTCATGTTGTCGCCAGTGCCCGGCCCGATGCGCCGGGTGTTTATGTGGCGGACGCCAAAATTGCCTCGCTGGGGCTGCGCATCCGTCGTGGTTGCTCGTTCCATGGCCTGGCACTTAATGTTGACCTGGACCTGGCTCCGTTCAAACGCATCAATCCATGCGGCTATCAGGGTCTGCGCATGACCCGGCTGGTCGACGAAAGCAGCAGCGCTACCCGCGTGCAACAGACAGGCGAAGCCCTGGCCCGTA
>CAZMLX010000081.1:8885-9756 GCA_964567275.1 uncultured Thiopseudomonas sp.
GCCGCAGCCAGTCGTGGCAGCGTCGAAACCGGTGTCAAACTGCGCGGCGCCGACAAGCTGGCCCGCATTCCGGTCAAGGTGATTCCAGCCGATGAAACCCTGCGCAAGCCCGACTGGATCCGCGTGCGGGTACCGGTCTCGCCGGAAGTGGAAGCCATCAAAAGCACCCTGCGCAGGCACAAACTGCACAGCGTTTGTGAAGAAGCCTCCTGCCCGAACCTGGGCGAGTGTTTCTCCAGCGGCACTGCCACCTTCATGATCATGGGCGACATCTGCACCCGTCGCTGTCCGTTTTGCGATGTGGGCCATGGCCGGCCCAAGCCACTGGATGAAAACGAGCCGGTCAACCTGGCGCAGGCCATTGCCGACATGCGTCTGAAATATGTGGTAATCACCTCGGTGGACCGTGACGACCTGCGTGACGGTGGTGCCCAGCACTTTGCCGATTGCATCCGTGAAATCCGGGCGTTGTCGCCCACTATCCAGATTGAAACCCTGGTGCCCGACTACCGGGGCCGCATGGACATTGCGCTGGACATCACAGCCGCCACGCCGCCGGATGTATTCAACCACAACCTGGAAACTGTGCCACGGCTGTACCGTGCCGCCCGTCCCGGTTCCGACTTTGAATGGTCACTGGATCTGCTGGAGCGCTTCAAGCAATTGGTGCCGCAGGTGCCCACCAAGTCCGGCCTGATGCTGGGCCTGGGTGAAACCGACGAAGAAGTGATTGAAGTGATGAAGCGCATGCGCGAGCACAACATCGACATGCTCACCCTGGGCCAGTATCTGTCCCCGTCACGCGACCACATGCCGGTGCAGCGTTATGTGCACCCCGACACCTTTGCCTGGTTTGCCGAAGAAGGGCTGA
>CAZMLX010000082.1:0-9755 GCA_964567275.1 uncultured Thiopseudomonas sp.
ACCGACCCCGCCGGTGGCACCCGTCACCAGCACCGGACCGTCACCCGGGGTGAGTCCGGCCCCCAGCAGTTTGTGCACGCAAAGACCGGCAGTGAAGCCGGCGGTGCCCAGAATCATCGCTTCACGCAAGCTTAGCCCGGCTGGGCGTTTGATCAGCCAGCTGGCCGGTACCCGAATGTACTGGGCCAGCCCGCCAAAGGTTTCCATGCCCAGGTCGTAGCCCGTCACAATCACCTCGTCGCCGGCGACAAAGCCTTCCGCCGTGGAGCTTTCCACTACGCCCGCCGCATCAATGCCCGGAGTATGGGGAAAAGTACGGGTTACGCCCGGATGACCGGTGGCCGACAGGGCGTCTTTGTAATTGAGCGAGGAGTAACGGACCCGGACCAGAACCTCGCCCTCGGGCAACTCACTGAGCGGACGTTCGCTGATACCCTGCTGATACTGGTTGTCGCTGTCACGGGTTACCCAGAGGGCACGGTAGGTAGTCATTTTATTTCTCCCCTTTCAGGATTGATTGTTAGCCCCAAAAACCCTGCTGCATACGCTGCCAGACACGGGTCATCAGGCTGTCTGCAGTACTGGCCGCTGCCAGCCCCAGACGTTCCTGCAAGTTTTTGCGCATCCGCCAGGACACCTGGAAAATCCGGGCACTGGCAGCACGCTCCACCAGATACTGGTCACTGGTTTTCAGTTCATCAACCAGCTGCTGCGCCAGCGCATCGGTCCCCAGCCAGACCTCGCCGGTGGCAATTTTCACCATGTCCAGCTGCGGCCGGTAACGTCCGACAAATTGTTTGAACAGATCGTGGGTGGTTTGCAGGTCTTCCAAAAACTTGGCCCGGCCCTGCTCGGTGTTTTCGCCCAGGAAGGTCAGCGTACGCTTGTATTCACCGGCGGTCAGCACTTCCACATCAATATCGTGCTTTTGTAGCAAACGGTGGATGTTGGGCATTTGCGCCACCACCCCGATCGAACCCAGCACCGCAAAGGGCGCACTGAGGATGCGATTGCCCAGACAGGCCATCATGTAACCGCCGCTGGCCGCCACCTTGTCGACACAGACCGTCAGCGGAATGCCGGCATCACGGATGCGTGCCAGCTGCGACGACGCCAGCCCGTAGCTGTGCACCATGCCGCCGCCGCTTTCCAGTCGCACCACCACTTCATCTTCGGGTGTGGCAATGGCCAGTACGGCAGTGATTTCTTCACGCAGGCTGTCGGTGGCCGAGGCACGAATGTCGCCATCAAACTCCAGTACAAACACCCGGGGTTTGTCGACCGGCTGTTTTTTCTCGGCTTTGGCCTGCTGCTTGCGCTCCTTGGCCAGCTGCTTCAGGCCGGCCTTGTCCAGTACTGCCGCCTGCATATCATCACGCAGGTCATCCAGCCGCTCGTTGACGGAAAGGATCTCCAGCTCTCCGCTTTGCCGGCCACGGCCCTTCAAGCCGGCCACCAGCAGCAGCACCACCACAATAACGGCCAGCACGGTTAGTGCCTTGAGTAAAAAGCCTGCATAATCCAGTAAAAACTCCACATATCCTCCTGATTACCCTGCCCTGACGGCAGCGGACAAAGGTCAAAACATTAAACAAAGGTCGCTGACGATACAAGCAGCACCACCCATTTCAAACGCTTGTATGAAAAAGGTTTGACAGCCCTATCGCATCTGCCTAATCTGGGGCCGTTTTGAATCACACCCAAAAGGATAGCCCAATGACAACCGCCCCCGACTTCATCAATCGCTATACCGCCCGTTTCAACGCCCAGGCCGCTGCCGGCCTGGACCTGGTGTTCCAGTTTGACCTGGAAGGCACCGGCAGCTACCACATGATCATCCGAGATGGCGCCTGCCAGGTGGTCGAAGGCGCTGCCGACGAACCCAATGTCACCCTGATCACCGACACCGATACTTTCAAGGAAATTGCCGAAGGTGAAACCGACGGCATGCAGGCTTTTATGATGGGCAAACTGCGTGCCGAAGGCGAAATGATGCTGGCCATGAAACTGGCCGAGCTGTTCCCCGCCTGAGCAGGATTCAGCGTCATCAAAAACGCAGCCCTGGGCTGCGTTTTTTGTGCCTGTCATTCCCGGACACCCAAATCTGTTGGGGACCTGCCCGGTCAACCCTGTTCCGACGGGCGGTAACGAATATCCGTGATATACCAATGCTTTTCGCCCGACGGCGTATGCACGCATACCTCATCATCCAGTGCTTTGCCCAGGCAGGCTTTGGCCATCGGTGATTTCAGTGAAATATGGTCTTTGGCGGCATAGACTTCCTCGTCACCAACAATGCGAAAGGAGAGGGTTTCGCCCTCATCGTTTTCCAGCTCGCACCAGGCACCAAAAAACACCTTGCCTTCCTGCACCGGGCTGTATTCGATGCGCTCGGCCACTTCAAACAGCTTGGTCAGATAACGGATACGACGGTCAATCTCGCGCAACTTCTTCTTGTTGTATTGATAATCGGCGTTTTCCGAGCGATCGCCCAGGCTGGCCGCCCAGGACACCACTGCGGTAATTTCGGGCCGGTGCTCGCGCACCAGATAGGACAACTCCTGCTTTAAACGATCATAGCCTTCGGCAGTCAACAGCTTGCGGGACATGAATACAGCCTTGTAGTTGGATAACGGAAAAATCCTGCCGGGGCAGGGACAACGGATGATACCTGCAACCTGTTGCGCTCGCAGCCAGTCGCTGCCGGAAAGAGGCAATGCTACCATGCCCTCCCCTGACCATAACCCGACTTGCCATGCTGCCCATTGACGTCATCCTGCCCCAGCTGAAAACCGCCCTGTCACAGCACAGCACCGCTCTGTTGCAAGCGCCGCCCGGTGCCGGCAAAACCACCCGTGTCCCCCTGGCGCTGCTGGATGCGCCCTGGCGCGATGGCCGCAAAATTTTGATGCTGGAGCCCCGGCGGCTGGCCGCCCGTTCGGCGGCGCAATTTATGGCACGCCAACTGGGCGAGGCTACGGGTCAAACCGTCGGCTACCGCACCCGGCTGGATACAAAAATCTCTGCCAGCACGCAAATCGAAGTAGTCACCGAAGGCATCCTTACCCGCCTCATCCAGCAGGACCCCATGCTGGATGACTACGCTGCCGTGCTATTCGACGAATTTCACGAACGTTCGCTACACGCCGACCTCGGGCTGGTATTGGTGCGTGAAAACCAGCAGGCGCTGCGTGAGGATCTGCGAGTGCTGGTGATGTCGGCTACGCTGGACACTGCGCCCATCGCCCGTCTGCTCGGGGATGTGCCCATTATCAGCAGTGAAGGCCGTGCCTATCCGGTTGAAGTGATTTACCAGCCGGTGCGTGAACTGCAACGCAATCTGGTCGACGCGGTGTGCGGTTGCATCCGGCTGGCGTTACAGGAGCAAAGCGGCTCATTGCTGGTGTTTTTGCCCGGCGCAGGTGAAATCCGCCGGGTGGCCGAACGCCTGCAAGACAGCTTGCCGGCAGATGTGTTGCTGGCGCCACTGTACGGCACCCTGCACGGCAGCGAGCAGGACGATGCCATTGCCCCCGCTCCGCCCGGCAAGCGCAAAGTGGTACTGGCCACCGCCATTGCTGAAACCAGCCTGACCATCGAGGGCGTGCGGGTGGTGATTGATAGCGGCCTGCAGCGCCGCGCCGTATTCGACCCCAATAGCGGCATGAGCCGCCTGCTGACCGGACGACTGTCGAAAGCCTCCGCCGAACAGCGCAAGGGCCGGGCCGGACGCATCGAACCGGGCGTGTGTTATCGGCTATGGAGCGACAGCGAACACGCCTCCCTGCCCGACTTTACCCCGCCGGAAATCCGCGAGGCCGATCTGGCCACGCTGGTGCTGGAACTGGCGCAATGGGGCACCCGTGATCCGGTGCAACTGGACTGGATTGACCCGCCGCCCGCTGCGCACTGGAATCAGGCCCGTGACCTGCTGCAACTGCTTGGCCTGCTCAATGCCGACGGCAGCATCAGCGAATCCGGCAAGGCCGCCCGTGAACTGGGCGTGCATCCAAGGTTGGCCAACATGATCCTGCACGGGCGCAGGCTGGGCCTTGGCGCAGCGGCAGCAGACATTGCCGCACTGTTGGGTGAACGCGACCTGCTCGGCCCGCAGGCCGGAGCCGACCTGCACGAACGCCTGCGCCTGCTGCATGGCGAACGTCCGGCACAGGGCGTGGACCGCGCCCGCCTGAATGCGGTACGTCAGAGCGCCAGGCAACTGCACCACGGCAAAACAGCCGCCCTGCCGACCCCCGAACAAACCGGCCGTCTGCTGGCGCTGGCCTATCCCGACCGCATCGCCCTGCGCCGTGCGCAAAGCCCGCGTTACCAGCTCAGCAATGGCCGGGGTGCCAGCCTGCGTGACGACGATCCGCTGGCCCGCGAACAATGGCTGGTGGCTGCCGAACTGGATGGCCGCGCCCGCGAGGCACTGATTTATCTGGCGGCACCGGTCAATCCCGCCGAGCTGGAGCAAGACCAGCCGCAGCTGTTTAGCGAAAGCGAAGAAGCCGTCTGGCACGAGCAACGAGGCACCGTACTGCTGCGCCTTGTACGCAAACTGGGCCACCTGGTGCTGGCAGAAAAGGAACTGGGCAAACCCGCCCCCGAACACATCCAGCAAGCGCTGCTGGAAGCGGTACGGCAAAAAGGGCTCGACAGCCTGCCCTGGAACGATAGCGCCCGCCAGTGGCAGGCACGGGTGCAACTGCTGGCTCGCGAGTTTCCCGGCGACTGGCCGGATGCTAGCGATAGCGCCCTGCTCGCAACACTGAATGACTGGCTGCTGCCGTACCTGTCCGGCATGCAGCGCTGGGCTGATCTGCAACGGCTGGAACTGCACAATGCGCTGAACAGCCTGCTCGACTACCCACAACAACAGCAACTGGCCAAGCTGGCTCCCACCAGCCTGGAAATCCCCACCGGCCAGCAGGTACGGCTGGATTATCTGGCCGAAAACGGCCCGGTACTGGCCGCCAAGCTGCAAGCCCTGTTCGGCTGGACACAAACGCCCTGCGTGGCCGGCGGCAAGGTGCCAGTGGTCATCCACCTGCTCTCCCCCGCTCAACGCCCGTTGGCAGTCACCGCCGATCTGGACAACTTCTGGCGCAATGTTTACCCCGAGGTGCGCAAGGACAATCGTGGCCGCTACGCCAAACATCCATGGCCGGAAGACCCGCTGACCGCCACCGCGCAGCAGGGTGTCAAAAAACGCTCATAGCCGGTATTTGCTGCGATCTGTTCAAAGCCGGGCACAAGCAGCAACGGCAGAGTGCTGGCGTACCCTTGCCCGGCCCGGCACGCAGTGCAATGGATGCTGCGACTGCGCTTTGCTGCGCACAGCATGACGAGGCGGAACTTCACAGCCCGCATCACCTTACCCCGGCAGCAACTCTGCCGGGCTATCCATCTCTACCACGGCAGGCACGGCAGCCAGCGACCAATTGGCCACACCCCACGCCAGCAACTCGCTGACAGGCGCTCCATCCAGCTCGGCCGGCACGGGCTGGCCCAAAAAGCGCAACGCCAGCCACAGCAAATGGCTGGCTTCTGCCGGCTGCAAAGCGGGAGCCAGCCGCTGTTTGGACCATTTTCTGCCTTCACCATCCAGCGCCAACGGCAAATGGGCATACAGCGGTTGCGGATAGCCCAGACACTGCTGCAAATAAATCTGCCGTGCGGTGGAGCCCAGCAAGTCGGCACCCCGCACGATATGGGTAATGCCCTGATCGGCATCGTCCACCACCACCGCCAGCTGGTAAGCAAACAGGCCATCGGCACGGCGCAGTACAAAATCGCCCACGTCATGGCCCAGCAACTCCTGCTGAGGCCCCTGAATGGCATCTTCAAAAGCCACCACTTGCGCATCATCCACCCGCAAACGCCAGGCATGATCTACCGCAAAACCACTCAAACTACGGGACGCAACCGGCAAGCGGCAGGTCGCAGGATACACCAGGCTGCCATCACTGGCCGTGTGCGTGGCAGCGGCAGCAATCTGCTTGCGCGAACACTGGCAGGGATACAACAACCCTTTGCCGGCCAGCTGTTCCAGCACCTCCCGATAGCGCGCGTCACGCCGGCTCTGCACCATAACCTCGCCGTCCCACTCCAGACCAAAGGCCTGCAACGTACGTTGAATCTGCTCTGCGGCATCCGGCACACAACGGGTTTTGTCCACATCCTCGATGCGCAACAGCCACTGCCCGCCATGGGCCCGGGCATCCAGATAACTGGCCGCGGCGGCAATCAGCGAGCCAAAGTGCAGATCGCCAGTGGGCGAAGGGGCAAAACGTCCCAGGTACATAAAGTCCTCAAAAGGGCCAGCAGCCCGTTCTGTATGCGGCAGCTAAAGCTGGTTTATAAACAACGCTATTTACGGCACAAATAGCCGTTAAATGCCTCCTGGCAAACCAAGCACTTACTCCAGCAAGTCCAGTAGCTGCCGACCCTTTGCGGTGAGGCGGTACTTTTGCAGACGGCTGCTCGGTTTGTCGGGGAAAGTCATTTCAATCAATTCATCTTTAAGTGCAGGTAATAAATATAATTTCTCAAAATTATCCCGCCCCTTCAGGCCAAGCTTTGCCATCAGTTCTTTGCGGCTCAAATCTTCTGTAAGGTGCTGCAAAAGCTGCTCGACTTGCCCTGTGACTTGCCCTGCATTCTGCTCCGACTCTGGCCTTGTCCCCTCTACCAAACCACCCACCACAGCCTCAACGCCTTCAGCAAAATAAAAGGTCGTTCAGAAATCACTGCCCTGCACGCTCCATTCAGGTGCGGAAACGCCAGCGACTAATGCCTTGTCGCAATCTAGAACACAGCGCTTCTAAGCGCTTCACCAGCTTCTCTGATTGAGTTCTTAAAGGCTTTTTCCAGCCTTGTCATGTGCGCCAGTTGCCACTGGATATAATTCGGCCACTGCGTGCTGTCATAGCCATCAACCTCTTGTCGATAGCTGATGCGACAGGCCTTTTTGTCATCCATGCGCATCCACTCAAGAGCATGGCCAAAAGCCTGTTCTATCTGTTCTTTTTTGCTATGCAAGTGGTCAAAAACAAACTTGTTTTCTTCGCCTGAAGAACGTGACAGATACACCAGCACCACAACTTCTTTCTGCATAAAATATAGCTGGTAAGCACAACCACTGACACCGGAGCCAGCCGACAGCCAGTAATCCTTGCCTGGACTGATGTTATTGAACAAAGTACAAGCACTTTGCTGAAAAGCCTCAGTCAACTGCCCCCAGTAGCCAAGACGCAAACGCTGCCTATTCAGCAGTTTAACCTCGCTCTCCTTTTCATCCGCTTCTTTGATGCCGATGCCTATCATCAGCTCCTTGGCTTCCGGTGTCGGGATGACCTGATCCACACTCATAAAGTACTGCTCGCCGACCGCATAGGGCGTTACCTTGAAACACTGCACGCTAATCCCCTGCGCAAGCAGCCACAAAGCAGTGCTGGTGACTTCCTTGCGAAAATCGGCAGCCACCATAATCAGCCGCTGGCTGCTGCCGGTATTGAGCCTGACCTCATCAAAACTGGCGGCTTCCAGAAAGTCGCGGATACTTTCTGCTGCATCCGGTTTTTCATCGCCAGTCGGCGCATAGCGTTCCAGGTACTTCTGATAAATATCGACAATCTGCGCCTTGGTCAGGTTGGCGCAATAAGACGCATATTTGATCACCTGCCAGACCACATCACGACCGCTGTCATCCAGCTTGTTTTCTATCACCACCAGCCGGCCCAGCTTGTCGATGGCCAGTAAATCCAGGCGCTCGCGGGTGTCGTCAAAGCCTGCAAATTCTTTCTGGATGATGAGCAGCTCTTCACCACCCAAAGCACTGGGATGGTTAGCCAACCACTCCTGCAGGTGATTGCGTTCGGCAAAGCCCAGCTCGGTAAAGGTTTTCGCCTTAACCGGCGCAATTCGATTGGTATTTTTGTCGATGATGAACATGCTGTTCCCCTATGTTTTTGTCGCAGAGCCGTGCCAGCCCTCAACCAATCTCAATCAACCGTTCACGCAACGCAGCCACCTGATTGCGCAGGTTGGCGGCGGCTTCAAACTCCAGGTCGCGGGCGTGTTTGAACATCTGCTCTTCCAGTTTGCCGATTTCCTTGGTGATATCTTTCACGCTGCGCAGGCCGCTGTAGTCGCCCTGCTTTTCGGCGGTGCGGGCTTGCGCCTTGCGTTTGCCGGAACGGGAACCGGGTACGGTGGCGCCTTCCAGAATATCCTTGATGTCCTTTTGTACGCCCCTGGGCACGATGCCGTGTTCTTCGTTAAACGCTATTTGCTTGGCCCGGCGGCGTTCGGTTTCGTCAATCGCCCGCTGCATGGAGCCGGTGATGTGGTCGGCATACAAAATCGCCTTGCCGTTGAGATTGCGGGCGGCACGGCCAATGGTCTGGATCAGCGAGCGTTCGGAGCGCAAAAAACCTTCCTTGTCGGCATCCAGAATGGCCACCAGCGACACTTCCGGCATGTCCAGCCCTTCGCGCAGCAGGTTGATGCCGACCAGCACGTCAAACACGCCCAGCCGCAAGTCACGGATGATTTCCACCCGCTCCACGGTGTCGATATCCGAGTGCAAATAACGTACACGCACGTCATGGTCGGCCAGATAATCGCTGAGGTCTTCGGCCATGCGCTTGGTCAGGGTAGTGACCAGCACCCGCTCTTCCCTGGCCACGCGCTGGCGGATTTGTGACAGCAGATCATCCACTTGTGTGCTGGCGGGACGGATTTCCAGTTCGGGGTCAACCAGTCCGGTTGGGCGCACCACCTGCTCGACAATTTGCCCGGCATGTTCGGCTTCGTAGGGGCCGGGCGTGGCTGACACGAAAATCGCCTGCGGGCTGGCGGCTTCCCACTCTTCAAAGCGCATTGGGCGGTTGTCCAGCGCCGACGGCAGACGGAAGCCATAGTTGACCAGGGTTTCCTTGCGCGAACGGTCGCCCTTGTACATGGCGCCAATCTGCGGCACTGAGACGTGGGATTCGTCGATCACCATCAACGCATCGTCAGGCAGGTAGTCATACAGGGTGGGCGGCGGCGCACCTTCGGGACGACCGGACAGGTAGCGGGAGTAGTTTTCAATACCGCTGCAGTAGCCCAGTTCCAGAATCATTTCCAGATCAAAGCGGGTGCGCTGCTCCAGCCGCTGCGCCTCGACCAGCCGGTTTTCGTCATGCAGTACCCTGAGCCGTTCGGCCAGTTCGATTTTGATGTGCTCCACCGCCTCCAGCAGTACCTCGCGGGGCGTGACGTAGTGGCTTTTCGGGTAAAAGGTAAAGCGTGGCAACCGGCCCAGCACCTCGCCCGTCAGCGGGTCAAAGGCGCTGATGTTTTCCACCTCGTCGTCAAACAGCTCGATGCGGATGGCTTCAAACTCGGACTCCGCCGGATAGATGTCGATCACGTCCCCCCGCACGCGGAAGGTGGCACGGGCAAAGTCCAGATCGTTGCGGGTGTATTGCAGCTCGGCCAGCCGTTGCAGGATTTCACGCTGGTTGATGCGGTCGCCCCGGTCCAGGTGCAGCACCATTTTCAGGTAGCTTTCCGGGCTGCCCAGACCATAAATGGCGGACACGGTGGCAACGATAATTACATCACGCCGCTCCAGCAGCGCCTTGGTCGCCGACAGGCGCATCTGCTCGATGTGGTCGTTAATCGAGGCATCCTTTTCGATAAAGGTATCGGACGCTGGTACGTAGGCTTCCGGCTGGTAGTAGTCGTAGTAGGAAACGAAGTAC
>CAZMLX010000083.1:0-9754 GCA_964567275.1 uncultured Thiopseudomonas sp.
TGATGTGGTTTTTGGCTGCGGGGTGGGCGGCAGGGTGAGGCGCTACGCAAAGCTACGCAGCCGCGCCGAAGCAAGCTTCGTCACAACTGCTGATGCTTTTCGTAGCACCTCAACCTGCCTGATGCACACCTTGCCGTTGGCGGGGTGGCCCGGCTGGGCCGGGCTGCTGTCGCGGTGTTTGGGTGACCGGACGGGTTGGAGTATTAAGGCGCTTGGCGCACAGATAGAGTGACAATGACAGTACGCATTCCGTCATTCTGCGCGAAACGTAGTGAAGTCGCAGAATCCAGCTGTTTGGGTGTGGTTTTTGGCTGCGGTGTGGCTGGCAGGGTGAGGCGCTACGCAAAGCTGACGCAGCCGCGCCGAAGCGAGCTTCGTCACAGCTGCTGATGCTTTGCTCCGGCCTCGCCCTGCCTGATAGGCACCTTGCCGTTGGTGGGGAGGTAGCCCGGCTGCGCCGGGCTGCTGTCGCGGTGTTTGGGTGGGCAACTCCGTCATTCTGCGCGCAGCGAAGCGGAGTCGCAGAATCCAGCGGTTAATGGAGTTAAAAGACATGGCATTTTCGCAAAACCTGCACAACCTGCTGCAGCGTGTTGAGCTGCGTTTGCAAACGGCGGACCGCGATAGCCTGTCGCTGAAAACGCAGGCGATGCAGGAGTTGCTGGCCTGGTGTGCGACGCACGAATTGCCGACTGGTCGCTGGGTGACGGGCAGTAAGGTTATCTTTGATCATGCAGTTCTGGAGCTGATCAACGAGACGCTGCAGCAGCTGGGCCAGCCTACCATTGAACAGGCGCTCAGTGGCCTGAGCCGCTACGAGCAGGGGCAGCTTGGCAACCGGGAAGATAAAAACACCAGCCGGCCCAGAGAGGGCAGGGTGCTGGTATTGCAGCCGGATGCGTCCGGTATCGGGTTGCCCATTTTGCAGCAGTCGCCGGCGGAGCTGGTGCTGGATGTGGCGGTGGAACAGCTGGACTTGCAGCGGCCAGTCAGTTTGCTAGTGGTGGAAAATCTGGATATGTTCTACCGCTGTCTGCAGTTGCACCGTAGCGGTGAGCAGGTTTTGCCGCAACTCTGTGCAGACGCACTGGTTGTGTATCGTGGCCACCAGCATGATGCGGCGGCAGTGAGAACGCTGGTTCGTTATTTCGCCGCCAGGCAGCGCCCGACCTGCTATCTGGGCGACTTTGACCCTGCCGGGCTGAACATTGCGCTGGATCTGGGCTGTGAGCATACGCTGCTGCCCGGGCTGGCGCTGTTGCAGGATCGGTCCTACACCGAACGCTACAACCCCGAACAACAGCCCGATTTTGAACGTTTGCTACAGCGCAGCCAGCACTGGCCAGCAGACCTTGCTGTGCAGGACTTTTTACGAATCCTGCTACAGGATCAGCGCAGTTTGCGTCACCAGCGTTATCGCGGCGCGTTAGAATGCCTGCCATTGCCCCATTAAACCAAGGAGTCAAAATGTTTGAACTAGACAAGCGCCTGCAGCAGGACACCTGCTGGCTGGCCGATCTGCCGCTGTGCAGGGTGCTGCTGATGAAGGATGCCCGTTATCCCTGGCTGATTCTGGTGCCACGGGTGGCCGAGGTCAGCGAGTTGTTTGATCTGCATGAAGATCAGCAACAGCAACTGTGGGACGAGTCGCGCTTGGTGTCGCAGGCTATGGCGCAGCAGTTCAAGGCCGACAAGATGAATCTGGCCACGCTGGGCAATGTGGTGCGTCAGCTGCACATGCATCTGGTGGTGCGTATGGAAGGGGATGAAAGCTGGCCGGCACCGGTGTGGGGCCGTGGTACGGCAGTTGCCTACGGCGCAGACCAACAGGACTCCATGCGCGAGCAGATGTTGCAGGCGCTCAAGGCCAGCGGTCTTGAGGTGCAGCCAGCATGAGCAATCTGGACGAGCGCATGGCCGAGCTGGAAATTCGCCAGGCTTTTCAGGACGATGCCCTGCAAGCGCTGAGTGATGTAATTGTTGACCAGCAAAAACAGATTGATTTGCTCAAGTGCGAGCTGGAGCGTTTGCGTGTGCGCCAGGAAGAGCAGGCGCAGCCCTATCAGGAAGTGCCTAACGATCCGCCACCGCATTATTGAGCAATAAAAAACGGCTGCCTTATGGGCAGCCGTTTTGATGGGTGAATCCCCGGACGGGTCGTCAGACCGGTCGGGAATTAACCGCGCCAGGCCAGCAGGGTGTCCAGCATGCGGTTGGAGAACGCCCACTCGTTGTCGTACCAGGCCAGCACCTTGACCAGGTTGTCGTGGACACGGGTCTGGGTCAGGTCAGCCACGCTGGAGACCGGGTAGCCATTGAAGTCGCAGGATACCAGCGGCTCTTCGTTGCACTCCATCACGCCTTGCGGGTAGGCCTTGGCACCGGCACGCAGGGCTTCGTTGATTTCCTCAACGCTGGTGGTGCGGCTGGCGTTAAAGCTGAGGTCTACCAGCGACACGTTCATGGTTGGTACACGGACAGCCAGGCCGTCCAGACGACCGGCCAGCTCGGGGATCACCAGGCCGATGGCCTTGGCGGCACCGGTGCTGGTCGGGATCATGGAGTGGGCGGCGGCACGGGCGCGGTACAGGTCGCTGTGGCTCTTGTCCAGCAGGTTCTGGTCATTGGTGTAGGCGTGGATGGTGGTCATCAGGCCATGCTCGATGCCAACCGCTTCGTGCAGTACCTTGGCCAGCGGGGCCAGGCAGTTGGTGGTGCAGGACGCATTGGAAACAATGTGCTGGTTGGCCAGCAGCTGATGGTTGACACCGTAGACCACGGTCAGGTCGGCATCGTTCATCGGGTGGGCCAGCAGTACGTTCTGGGCACCGGCGGTCAGGTGCTTCTCGGCATCCACACGCTTTTTGACACGGCCGGTACATTCCAGCACCACGTCGACTCCCAGCTGTTGCCAGGGCAGGTTGACCAGCTCGGGCTCGCGCAGCAGGCGAATGCTCTGGGAACCGACCTGCAGGGTGTCGCCGTTGACATGGCAGTTGATGCCGAAACGGCCGAAGGTGGAGTCAAAGCGGGTCAGGTGGGTCAGCAGTTTGGCATCACCCAGGTCATTGATGGCCACGATCTGGATTTTTTGGTCCAGACCACGCTCAAACAGGGTGCGCAGGATGTTGCGGCCGATACGGCCATAGCCGTTGATGGCGACTCTAAGCATGAAGAACTCCTTGGTTCATGGGGTAATTACAGGGGGAGTGGCAGGGTTGTCGGTTGCGTAGTATGCACAACCGGAAAGGATTTGTCCTTGCCACTCAAGTCGTGCATTTAGGTGCCGGTAGGCACCGCTCATGCTGTCGATGCAGTGGCCCGGGGTCAGCCAGATTTGCAACAGCTGGTGATCCGCCTGGCTGCTGTAATACAGACTGCCATCGGGCAGGGCCTCTTCGATATGGGGCAGGGCTAGCGGCGGCTGGGTCGGGCTGCTGAGCATGAGTCCCTGGCGAGTGATCAGTACCGACCAGAAGGGCTCGTTGCCACTGGCTTGTAGCAGGCTGCCTGCCGGCGCTGATGCGGCACAACCGGCGCCTTCGGGTTCCAGCCGTAACAGGCCGCTGACTGTGGTGGGGCTACCGGAGCTGATCAGAAGGTCGGCAAAACAGCTGGATTCATATATTTCTGCACAGCTGGCTTTAAACTGTTCATCCTGCTGCAATGTGGTGGCCAGTACCATGCTGTCCTGTCCTGGATCACAGGGCTGCAGTTGCCAGCCATTGGCCAGCGGTTGCAGCAGACCTTGAATACGAACAGCGTGTCCAGATGATGGGGGGGCTGGCAACAGGCTGCAGGCAGACAGCGCACTGGCTAGAAACAGGATGGAAAGCATGCGTTGCATGGCCAGGCTCCGTGTGCACACCAGAAATCGGGATAGTCCGTCCGCCCGATGTGGGGGCTGGACTGTTTGCAGTCGGCATTATGTGGAAAAATGCATAAAAAGAGTAGGGAAATCTATGAGTAACAGTATTTTTTGGTATGACTACGAGACCACCGGCATCAATCCCCGGGCCGACCGGGTGATGCAGGTGGCAGGTGTGCGTACCGATGAAGCCCTGAATGAACTGGGTGAGCCATTTAACTGTCACGTCTGTCTTGACGACGATATTTTGCCGCACCCTGCGGCGATCCAGGTAACGGGTATTGGCCCGGACGTACTGGAGCGCCATGGCGTCAGCGAAGCACTGATGCTGGCCCGCTTGCGCCAGCAGCTGATGCAGCCCAATAGCTGCATGGCCGGTTTCAACAACCTGCGTTTCGACGATGAGATGACCCGCTTCAGTTTCTATCGCAACTTTCATGACCCCTATGCCCATGAATGGCAAAACGGCAACAGCCGCTGGGATGTACTGGATGCGCTGCGCTGCGCCCATGCGCTGCGGCCTGAAGGCATCAACTGGCCGCAAAACGAACAGGGGCGTACCAGTTTCAGGCTGGAGCTGCTGACTGCGGCCAACGGCATTGATCATGGCCAGGCTCACGATGCGCTTGCTGATGTACGGGCCACCATTGCCATGGCCCGGCTGCTGAAGCGGGCGCAGCCCCGGCTGTATGATTTTCTGTATGCCAGCCGGAGCAAACAGGCTGCCCGGGACCTGTTGCGGCCTGGTCAGCCGGTGGTGCATGTATCCGGGCATCTGCCGGCCCGGCATGCCCATCTGTCGGTGGTCATGATGCTGGCCATGCATCCCCGCAACAGTAATGCGGTGATTGTGTGCAACTTGCTGTCCGATGTGTCGCCGCTGCTGGAGCTGGACGCAGCCACCCTTAAGCAGCGGCTTTATAGGCGCCATGACCAGCTGGCTGAAGGCGAGCTGCCGGTGCCGCTCAAACTGGTGCATCTGAACCGTTGTCCGGTGCTGGCGCCTATGGGCGTGCTGCGGGAGCAGGATTGTCAGCGACTGGAGATCAAGCCGGAGTGCTGGCAGGCGCCCCGTGCACAGCTGCTGCAAGCCATGCCCCGCTTGCAGCAGTTGTTGGCGGAGGTCTATGCAGACGAAGAATTTGCCGCCAGTTCCGACCCGGAACAGGCGCTTTATCAGGGTTTTTTGTCGCCGGTCGACCGGCGGATGGCCGACCGTATTACCCAGGCCGCACCCGAAGAGTTGGGTGGCCTGACTACCGCTTTTACCGAGCCGGGCCTGAATGAATTGCTGTTTCGTTACCGCGCCCGAATTAGTCCGGATACGCTGAGCCCGGCGGAGCAACAACGCTGGTTGCAGTTTTGCAGGCAACGGTTGACTGACCAGTCGGCGGGAGCACCGCTGACTCTGGACGCTTTTTTTCAGGCCTGTGGTGAGCTGGAGCAGTCGGGGCGGGGCGGGGAACTGCTCAATGCCTGGAAAGATCATGTGCTGCAAAGAATGCAGAGACTGGAACTGCCCAACAACTATCTGGCAGGTTAATGGCAATAAAAAAGGCACTGCGCTTGCAGTGCCTTTGTGGGGGAGCAGGGATTACAGGGTAACCGCCCAGCCTTCAACAGTTTCGTTGCCCCACTGTTGCTTCCACTCTTTCAGCTCTTTGTGGTTGCCGCCGCGGGTTTCGATGACGGCGCCAGTGTGCGGGTTGCTGTAACGCTTGATTTTGCGGGCGCGGCGGGCACTGGCAGGAGCAGTGCGGGCAGCCGTCTGGCCGCTGGCAGCGCGCGGGTCCAGAATGTTGTTGATGTCGCGCAGTGATTTGTTGTATTCGCTCATCAGGGCGCGCAGCTTGTCTTCGAATTCCATTTCTTTTTTCAGTTCGGCATTGTTGGACAGGGCTTGCAGCTTTTCTTCCAGTTCTTGCAGGGCCTGTTTGGTGTTGCGGTATTCGTTAATGATGGACATGGAGTTCTCCGGGTTAAAGATGTTGTGTGCATGCCTGACCAGCGGGTAGACAATGCCGGTATATCAGTCCTGGTTTCAGCAGTTGTTGGAACTGGCATTCAGGATGGGCCGACAATACTGATCTTGAATGAATAAATCAATATTTAAATAGCCGTACGAACTATTTAATGCATGAATACCGGAGCGGCCTTAATTCATTGTTGCAAATGCCGGTAAGCAGAATAAATAGCAAGCGTATGTTGTTTTGGGTGATGGCCAGTTGATTTCATCCTTTTCTATAGCTGTTCAGCAAGGCCCGCAATGATGCCGGTTTAACCGGTTTGGGCAGGAAGTCCAACCCCCGGGTGCGGGCCAAAGCGGCTACTTCAGGTTGAACGTCGGCACTGATCAATATGCTGGGCAGTGCCGGAGCCGTCAGCAGCGTGCGCATTTCCTGTATAACCTCCAGCCCGGTTTGTCCATGATCCAGATGATAATCCAGCAAGGCAGCATCGGGTATAAAGCCTTCGGCAATAATGGTCTTGCAGTCTTCCAGGTTGCGCGCCAGCTTGACCTCGCATTGCCAGCGGCTTAGCAAGCTGTGCATACCGGTCAAAATGCTGGGTTCATTATCTACACAGATGATTTTCATTCCCTTGAGAGCCGTATTGCTCTGGGGCAGGGACCGGGTTTGGGGGATTTGGCGCACTGCCTGACGGGGTAACAAGGGTACTGTTACGCTGAACACACTGCCTTTGCCCAGTCGCGATTGAACCTGAATGGGGTGTTGCAATACTTTGCACAGACCATCGGCAATGGCCAGACCAAGTCCGAGGCCTTTTTCTTCCCGGGTTTGGTGGCTGTCGAGACGCTTGAACTCCTCAAAAATGAATTTGAGTTTGTCGTCCGGAATGCCGGGGCCGCAGTCCCATACTTCCAGACGGATGTGATTGTGCTGGCGGCGCACGCCCAGCAGGACTTTGCCCTTGGCATAACGGAAGGCATTGGTGAGGAAGTTTTGAATGATGCGCCTCAGCAGCCGCGGATCACTTTGTACCCGGATATCAGGAGCATACATGCGGAAAATGATGCCCTGTTGTTCGGCCAGTACTGCAAATTCGGCCCCCAGAGCCTCCATCCAGGGACGCAACTCGAATGCCAGGGGGTGGGGCGTAACAGTACCGCCTTCCAGGCGGGAAATATCCAGCAGGTCACTGATCAGGTCTTCGGCCGAGCGCAATGAGCTGTCCAGGTGCGAAACCAGTTCTTTGGCTTCGTCAGGGAGTTGCTCCTGGTGGGACAGGGCGGCAGAAAATAAGCGGGCCGCATTCAGGGGCTGCATCAGGTCATGGCTGACGGCAGCCAGAAAGCGGGTTTTGGAGTCGTTGGCTTCTTCAGCGGTACGGGTGGCCCGGCTTAGCTCAAAGTTGAGCTGGGACAGTTCGCGGGTACGTTCGCTAACCCGGTGTTCGAGGCTTTCGTTGGCATCCTTGAGAGCCTGTTCAGCCTTGCGGAATGCGGTAATGTCGGTAAAGCTCATCACAAAACCGCCGCCCGGCATGGGATTGCCGATCAGCTCAATGACTCGACCATTGGGAAAGAGCCGCTCGGAGGTATGGGCTGTGCCTTGCTGCATCCAGTAAAGCCGTTTGCTGACATGGGCCTCGACATCCCCGGGGCCGCACAGTCCGTTGAATGCGTTGTGGCGGATAATGTCGGCAATCGGCCGGCCAACCTGGATCAGTCCGTCGGGGTAATCAAACAACTTAAGGTATTGGCTGTTCCAGGCCACCAGTTGCAATGAACGGTCCACTACGCTGATGCCCTGGGTCAGGTTTTCAATGGCGCCTTGCAACAGGGTTCTGTTGAACTGCAATGCTTCCGAAGCCTCGCCGACAATACGGACCACGTCTTCAACGTGCATTTCCCGGCCTTCAATGGCGGCCCGCACCACCACCCGGGTCGAGGAAGCGCCCAATACACCGGTCAGCAGTCGTTCGGTATGGGCAATCCAGTCGGTGCTGGCTGTCTCGGTGGGTGTAAAGGCAATGCCTTGTGCATAGGCAAAACGCATAAAACTTTGGCGGGCGCGGTCTTCACCCACGAAGCGGCCGGCCAGAGTCAGCAAGTCGCTGACCTGTACGCTGAGCAGCCCCTTGTTGGTGACTTGCTGGCTGATAAAGCGGTTGGCTTGCCAGCGTTCCGACACCCGGGTGCGGGAAAATAGCGACACCATGGCGAACATGAAAAAGTTTCCACCCAGAGAAAGGGTTACGCCCATGGTCAGCGGGTCAATTGCAAACGGAGTGGATAGCTCCGACAGGCTGGCCAGCCCCGGAAAGGTGTCGATTGACCAGTTGCGACTGCTGGCAATCAGTGGCAGTACCAGGGTATAGAGCCATAGTACGGAGCCGGTAATCAGGCCAACCAGTACGCCCTGGCGGTTGGCTTTTTTCCAGACCAGGGCGCCAATCATGGCCGGGGCCATCTGGGTCAGGGCGGCAAAGGCAATCTGACCGATGGTGGCCAGGCTGATGCTGGAGCTCAGCAGGCGGTAACTGGTATAGGCCAGCAACAGAATGACAATGATGCTGAGCCGGCGGGAGGTCAGCATCCAGTAACGAAAGGCCTCAAATGGCCGGTCTTTGCTGCGGGCCCGCAGCAGCAATGGCAGTAAAATGTGGTTGGAGATCATTACCGACAGGGTGACGACACCGACAATGACCATGCCGGTGGCAGCAGAGGCGCCGCCAATAAAGGCCAGAATGGCGAGCCATGTCTGGCCTTCTGCCAGCGGCAGGCTGATGACAAAGGAGTCGGGAATCACATTATCCGGCAGCCGGAGCTGGCCGGCGAGCGCCAGTGGCACTACAAAAAAGGCGACAATCATCAGATAGGCAGGGAAAATCCAGCGGGCATATTTGAGGTCCGAGGTGACGTTGTTTTCAACTACGGTCACGTGGAACTGCCGTGGCAGCGTATAAATGGCCATCATTGATACGCAGGTCTGAACGATCAGGTGGGGCCAGTTGAACTGGGTTTTCCAGAACTCGTCCATGGACGGCTCGGTGCGGGCAGTCGACCAGAGGTCCGACATACCGTTGTACAGGCCGTACACAACAAACAGGCCGACGGCAACAAAGGCCATCAGCTTGATCAGGGATTCGAAAGCGATGGCGAACATCAGGCCACGGTGGTGCTCGGTGACATCCAGGTTGCGAGTGCCAAACAAAATGGTAAACAAGGCCAGTGCCACGGTGACGAACAGGGCGATGTCCTGCGATTGCTGGTCATTCGTTATGCCGTGGTTGCCGGTCAACAGGTTGACGCCCAGCACGATGCCTTTAAGCTGCAGCGCCAGATACGGCAGGATGCCAACCAGGCAAATCAGGGTGATGAAAACGGCAAGCCGCTGGGATTTGCCATAGCGTGAAGCGATAAAATCGGCAATAGAGGTAATGTTTTCCTGCTTGCTGATGATGACCATCTTCTTGAGCACCCAGGGAGCAAACAGCAGCAGCAGGGTAGGCCCCAGGTAAATGGGGAGGTAAGACCACAGTTGGCCGCTGGCTTGTCCGACAGCACCGAAAAAGGTCCAGCTGCTGCAGTACACGGCCAGTGAGAGGCTGTATACAGCGATGCGGGTGCGGGGGTGCAACGGGGCTTTGCGCCGGTCGCCGTAAAATGCAATCGCAAACAAAATGGCCATGTAGCCGAAGGCGACCGCTGCCAGGAAACCGAATGAGATAGCCATGCTTTGCCCTGTGCGCAAGAGAAGTGGACGTAGGCAGGCATGATAAGAAAGCCTTGGCCGCCTGGCCAGCAGGCAGTGGTTTCAGGGCTTGAATAAAAAAGCTTGCGGCTCCGGGTGAGGCTGTGTACTATGCGCCTCCCGTTCGGCACTGGCTGGCGGGGTCGCCCGGAAAGACGTGAAAAAATAT
>CAZMLX010000084.1:0-9737 GCA_964567275.1 uncultured Thiopseudomonas sp.
TAAGGTTAAGACGGGCAAACTCGTACTGGCGCGGTTTGGCCGGTACCGGCAGGTTGTCCAGGAACCACTCGTACAGCGGGCGGTGGTCTTCAAACTCCAGGGTACACATGGAATGGGTGATCAGTTCGATGGCATCGGACTGGCCATGGGTAAAGTCGTAGCTTGGGTAGATGCACCACTGGTCACCGGTCTGGTGGTGTTCGGCATGACGAATGCGGTACAGCACCGGATCACGCAGGTTCATGTTCGGTGAGGCCATGTCGATTTTGGCGCGCAGCGCACGCTCGCCTTCGGCAAACTCGCCGGCGCGCATACGCTGGAACAGATCGAGGTTTTCCTCGATGCTGCGTTCGCGGAACGGGCTGTTTTTGCCCGGCTCGGTCAGGCTGCCACGGTATTCGCGGCCCTGCTCTGGCGTCAGGTCACAGACAAAGGCCTTGCCGGTTTTGATCAGGTGAATCGCCCACTCATACAGCTGACCGAAATAGTCGGAGGCATAGCGCACCGGACCATCCCAGTCGAAGCCCAGCCAGTGAATGTCGTCCTTGATGGAGTCGATGTATTCCTGCTCTTCCTTTTCCGGGTTGGTGTCGTCAAAACGCAAATGACAAACGCCGCCAAACTCCTTGGCCATGCCAAAGTTCAGGCAGATGGATTTGGCGTGGCCGATATGCAGATAGCCGTTTGGCTCGGGCGGGAAACGGGTGACAACACTGCTGTGTTTGCCGGACTTCAGATCCTCATCAATGATGGTACGCAGGAAGTTGGCAGCAACGGTAACGGAAGATTCTGGCTTGCTCATGGTGTCCTTAAAAACTCTGAAACCCGCCGTAAAGGCGCAGGGGTAGGCTGAAACAAATAAAGCGCTTATGATAGCGCAAATCTGTCACCCTTTCCGACAGCCCGTTCGTTTTTATGATTGATGGAATTTTGTAATGATCAAACTGCACACCAACCATGGCGTCATCACCCTGCAACTGTTCGCCGACAAAGCACCGGAAACCGTGGCCAACTTCATCCAGTACGTCAAGGACGGTCACTACGACAACACCATTTTCCACCGTGTGATCAGCAACTTCATGATCCAGGGCGGTGGCTTTGAACCGGGCATGGAGCAAAAAGGCACCCGTGCGCCCATCAAGAACGAAGCCAACAACGGTCTGTCCAACAAGACCGGCACCATCGCCATGGCCCGCACCATGGAACCGCACTCTGCCAGCGCCCAGTTCTTCATCAACGTCAAAGACAACAGCTTCCTCGACCACAGCGCACCCACCATCCAGGGCTGGGGCTACACCGTGTTTGGTGAAGTGGTCGACGGCATGGACGTGGTCAACGCCATCAAAGAGGTCAAAACCACCAGCCGTGCCGGCCACCAGGACGTGCCTGCCGAAGACGTGATCATCGAGAAAGCCGAGATCGTTGAAGACTAAGATGATCCTGCTGATCTCCGATCTGCACCTGCACGAACAGCGCCCGGACATTGCCCGGGCGTTTTTCCGTTTTCTGCAGGACACCGCACCCCAGGCCGAGGCCCTGTACATTCTGGGCGATTTTTTTGAAGTCTGGATTGGCGACGACGCCATCAGCGAGTTTCAACAGCAGGTGGCCAGCGCCCTCAAACAGCTGGCCGACAGCGGCACCCGCATTTACCTGATGCACGGCAACCGTGACTTTTTGCTGGGTAAACAGTTCTGCCGGCTGGCCGGTTGCCAGCTGCTTAAAGAGCCCGCCCTGCTCGAACACAACGGCGAACCGGTTTTACTGATGCACGGCGACAGCCTGTGCACCGACGACCGGGACTACCAGCGCATGAAGCGCATGCTGCGCAATCCGCTCAGCCTGTTTATTCTGCGCCACTTGCCACTGAAAACCCGGCAAAAGCTGGCCGGCGATCTGCGCGCCAAAAGCCGTACGCAAACCCGCATGAAGGCTGCCGAAATTACCGATGTCAATGCACAGGCTGTGCAACAGGCCATGCAGCGCCACGGCGTCAACACCCTGATTCACGGCCACACCCACCGCCCGGCCGTTCATGCTCTGGGCGACAACCGGCAACGTATCGTACTGGGCGACTGGGACAGCCTCGGCTGGTATCTACAGCTGGATGACAACGGGCTGGCACTGGAGTCCTTCCCGCTCAGTACCGGTTGAGCGCTGCCCGGACAAAATGTGCAATAATCGGGCTCGTTCATTTTTTGCCCCCTTGCCATGCTACTGATCCGTGCCCTGGGCGCCCTGTTCGCTCTGCTCATTACTCTGCCCGTACTGGCAGCCAGTCCGCTTTTGCCGGGCTCCAGTCAGCCGGCAGCCTTGCCACCCCTTTCCGGAACGCCAACCATGCTTGAGCAAAACAGCAAACCGACCCTCGTCAAATTCTGGGCCAGCTGGTGCCCGATGTGCCTGTCCGAACTGGAGCAAACCCGCCAGCTGGCGGCCGATCCGGAGCTGGCCCGCATCAACCTCTGGACCCTGGCCTCGCCCGGCCAGCTGGGCGAAATGCCAATGGCCGAGTTTCAAAACTGGTATCAGGGGCTGGAAATCCACGACTTGCCGTTACAACTGGATCCGGCCGGCGAATGGGTGCGCCACTTCCGCATTCAGGCCTACCCGAGCTGGGTGCTGCTCGGCCCTGATGGCCGGTTGCTGCGCATGGTGCGGGGCAGTCTCGACAAACAACAAATCCTGAGCCTGCTGGACAATATTGAAGCACCGCTGCAGCAGGCTGAACGCCGCTTTTACAGCCCCGGATCCGGTCAGCAGGCCAGTGCCATCCACAGCCAGGACATCTACCTGGCCGGCGGCTGTTTCTGGGGTGTGGAAGCCTATTTCAAGCGCATCCCGGGTGTACTGGATGCGGTGTCCGGCTATGCCAACGGCACCACCGAACACCCCAGCTATGAAGATGTGATTTACCGCCAAACCGGCCACGCCGAAACCGTCAAAGTCAGCTACAACCCGCAGCAGATCAGTCTGGAGCAGCTGTTGCAGCATTATTTCCGTATTATTGACCCGACCACCCTTAACCGTCAGGGCAACGACCGTGGCACCCAGTACCGCAGCGGTATTTACAGCAATGATCCGGCCGAGCGGGAACGGGTCGCCAGCGCCCTGCAGCAGTTGCAAACCCGCTATAAAAATCCCGTCGTGGTAGAGAACCTGCCGCTGGAGCATTTTTTTGCTGCCGAGGAATACCACCAGGACTATCTGCTGAAAAACCCCGGTGGTTACTGCCATGTCGACCTGTCACTGGCCGAACTGCCGCTGGATGAAGGTCAGCCGGTCTACCACAAACCGGACGACGCGACCCTGCGACAGAGGCTGACCCCGCTGCAATATCAGGTCACTCAGGAAAACGGCACCGAGCGGGCCTACACCCATGCGTATGACCAGCTGGATGAGCCCGGGCTCTATGTGGATATCGTCAGTGGCGAACCGCTGTTCAGCTCGGCTGACAAATACGATGCGGGCTGCGGCTGGCCCAGTTTTGTCCGTCCGGTTGCCGCCGGGCTGGTCACCGAGCACATCGACACCCGCTACAACATGCACCGTATCGAGGTCCGCAGCCGCCATGCCGACTCGCATCTGGGGCACGTTTTCCCCGACGGTCCCCGGGACCGTGGCGGCAAACGCTATTGCATCAATGGCGCCAGCCTGGAGTTCATTCCGTTGGCCGAGATGGACGCCCGTGGCTATGGCCGCTGGATTGATGCGGTCCAGCCATAGTAACAGTCGTCATTTCATGCCCTGCGGGGTTCAGGGCGATCATGGATTCTGCGATTTTGCTGCGCAAAACGCAGAATGACGGGCGGGTTCAAGCTTTTTCCGTATAACGGGCCGCACCACCGTCATGCTGCGCACAGTCGCAGCATCCATGGTGCGGCCCACTGTCCTGCTCAGGCCGATACGCCGCTGTGAAAACGAAAGGTCTCGTCGTCGGTAAAAATGGCCTGGCGTTCCTGTTCGGCAAAAAATGCTACCCGTTCATCAATCGGTTCCCGACTGTATTGCTGCGCCAGCGCCAGGTAATCCTGAAAATGCCGTGCTTCCGACTTCAGCAAGGACTGGTAAAACTTGGCCAGTTCCGCATCAAGAAACGGCAACAACCGGTAAAAACGCTCGCAAGAGCGGGCCTCGATAAAGGCGCCGATAATCAGCGTGTCCACCAGCTTGCCCGGCTCGTCACGGCGGACATGCTGATGCAGACGCTTGGCATATTCCGAGGCACTGATCTGGCGGTAGCGAATGCCCCGTTTTTTCATGAGGGCGGTGACCTGTTCGAAATGCCGCAGCTCCTCGCGGGCCAGCCGCGACATTTTTTGCTGCAGATCTTCTTTCTCCGCATAACGGAACATCAGCGTCAAGGCCGTGCCCGCCGCCTTTTTCTCACAGTTGGCATGATCAATCAGCAACTCTTCCGGATGCTGCATGGCCCGCTCAATCCAGGCTGGCGGCGTAGCACAGAGCAAAAAGGCTTCAATTTCAGCAATCATGGCAGTTCACCCCCAAAAAATGGGGCGATTATACACCCTTGCCCGCAGCCGATAAGCCTTCACCTGACACAGGGCGCAGCCACCACATTTCAGTTACAATTCCAACAAACCGGATAATCGGGCCTGTGCCCATAAGGAGATCAGCATGCAACCGACCCACCGCATCCTTGTTGTGGTCAACCCCAGCCAGCCTGAAGACCTGGCCTTGGCCCGTGCCCGCCAGATTGCGACCATCACCGGTGCCAGCCTGCACCTGCTGGCCTGCGACCGTCGCAACCAGCATGGCGAATACCTGGAGCAACTGGCCACCAGTCTAGGCGAACAAGGCTTCAAGGTCAGCACCCGGCAGTCCTGGCGTGACAGCTACCACGAGACCATCATTCAGGCCCAGCAGGCTGAAAACTGCGCCATGGTGATCAAGCAGCACTTTCCGGAAAACCCGCTCAAACGTGCCCTGCTGACCCCCGACGACTGGAAACTGCTGCGTTATTGCCCGGCCCCGGTGCTGATTGTCAAAAACCACCAGGACTGGCAACAACAGGGCACCATTCTGGCTGCCGTTGATGTCGGCAACAGCGGTGCCGAACACCGTGCCCTGCACGCCAGCCTGATCACCAACGCCTTGGCGGCAGTTCGCATCAGCGGTGCCCGCCTGCATGTGTTCAGCGCCTACCCGGCACCGATGCTGTCAGCGGCCGACCCCACCTTTCAGCTGAGGGAAACCATCGAAGCCCGTTACCGTGAACAGGCCGCAGAATTTGTCCAGGCCTTTAACCTGGATGCCGACTGCATGCATTTGCAGGAGGGGCCAGCCGATGTGCTGATTCCGCGCAAAGCCCGCGAACTCGGTGCCCAGTTGACCATTGTCGGCACCGTAGCCCGCACCGGCCTGTCCGGCGCACTGATCGGCAATACCGCCGAAATTGTACTCGACACCCTGGAAACCGACGTACTGGTGGTCAAGCCGCAAAACGTCATGGACCATCTGGAGAACCAGCTGCAACGCTAATTGCGGTGCCAGACACTGCGTGCCCATCCCCCGCGATGCGGCACGCCTACCCGGAACAACAGCTGCCATTCATCAGGGAACGCCCTGACAAGCGGCAGTCTGATAATTATTTCCTGTAGTCTTTTCTCCCAACCACTACATGCCAACGCAGGCCCTGCCTGCATTTGCGTGCAGGCCAGACCATTTGCGCCTTTGGTCTAAACCGCTATCAGCCCCGATTTTCCGGTCTGCCCCTTAACTTTATGCAGCGCCTGCCGTAGAATAGTGCCGCCTTTTCGGCTACATGTCCCATATGAAGCTGTTTTCAAAATCTTTACAGAGCTGTCTTCCAGAAACATTGTCCGCCTGCTGGCGGTCATCTGTGCATTTGTGAAAACAGCTTCCAAAGAAGTGCCGGCCGGCCACGGCCTGCCATCAAAGAGGGTAAAAACCGTGCTTGAAGCCTACCGTAAACACGTTGAAGAGCGCGCCGCACAAGGCGTTGTACCGCAGCCACTGAACGCGGAACAAACCGCTGGTCTGGTTGAACTGCTGAAAAACCCGCCTGCCGGCGAAAACGATTTCCTGCTGGACCTGATCACCAACCGCGTACCTGCGGGTGTTGACGAGGCGGCCTATGTCAAAGCCGGTTTCCTGGCAGCCATCGCCAAGGGCGAGGCCACCTCTCCGCTGCTGAACAAAACCCGTGCCGTCGAGCTGCTGGGCACCATGCAGGGCGGCTACAACATCGAAACTCTGGTTAGCCTGCTGGACGATGCTGAACTGGCCGCCACCGCTGCCGAGCAACTGAAGCACACCCTGCTGATGTTCGATGCGTTCCATGACGTCGCTGAAAAAGCCAAGGCCGGTAACGCCAACGCCAAGGCTGTCATGCAGTCCTGGGCCGACGGCGAGTGGTTCACCGCCCGTCCTGCGCTGGAAGAAAAAATCACCCTGACCGTGTTCAAAGTAACCGGCGAAACCAACACCGACGACCTGTCACCTGCTCCAGATGCCTGGTCCCGTCCTGACATCCCGCTGCACGCTCTGGCCATGCTGAAGATGACGCGTGACGGCATCAACCCTGATCAGCCAGGCAGCGTTGGCCCGATCAAGCAGATGGAAGCGCTGAAAGCCAAAGGCCACCCGGTTGCCTACGTGGGTGACGTTGTGGGTACCGGCTCTTCCCGCAAGTCCGCCACCAACTCCGTGCTGTGGTTCTTCGGTGACGACATTCCTTACGTTCCGAACAAGCGCGCCGGCGGCTTCTGCTTCGGTACCAAAATTGCTCCAATCTTCTATAACACCATGGAAGATGCGGGCGCCCTGCCAATAGAATTTGACTGCACCAACCTGAACATGGGCGACGTCATTGACGTATACCCATACGAAGGCAAAGTCTGTAAAGCAGGCACCGACGAAGTTATCACCACCTTCGAGCTGAAAACCGACGTACTGCTGGACGAAGTCCGTGCAGGCGGTCGTATTCCGCTGATCATCGGTCGCGGCCTGACTGAAAAAGCCCGTGCCGAACTGGGCTTGGCACCGTCCACCCTGTTCAAAAAGCCTGAAGCTCCAGCCGACAGCGGTAAAGGCTTCACCCTGGCACAGAAAATGGTTGGTCGCGCCTGCGGTCTGCCTGAAGGTCAAGGCGTGCGCCCTGGCACCTACTGCGAGCCGAAGATGACCACCGTAGGTTCTCAGGACACCACCGGTCCTATGACCCGTGACGAGCTGAAAGACCTGGCTTGCCTGGGCTTCTCCGCCGATCTGGTTATGCAGTCCTTCTGTCACACCGCTGCTTATCCTAAGCCGATTGACGTTAACACCCACCACACCCTGCCTGACTTCATCATGAACCGTGGCGGTGTATCCCTGCGTCCCGGCGACGGCATCATCCACAGCTGGCTGAACCGCATGCTGCTGCCTGACACCGTAGGTACCGGTGGTGACTCCCACACTCGTTTCCCGATCGGCATTTCCTTCCCTGCCGGTTCCGGCCTGGTTGCCTTTGCCGCCGCCACTGGCGTCATGCCGCTGGACATGCCAGAGTCCGTACTGGTGCGTTTCAAGGGCAAGATGAACCCCGGCATCACCCTGCGTGACCTGGTTCATGCCATTCCTTACTACGCAATCCAGGAAGGCCTGCTGACCGTAGAGAAGAAAGGCAAGAAGAACATCTTCTCCGGCCGCATCCTGGAAATCGAAGGTCTGGACGGTCTGACCGTTGAGCAAGCCTTTGAGCTGTCCGATGCCTCCGCCGAGCGTTCCGCTGCCGGTTGTACCATCAAGCTGCCAGAAGAAGCCATTGCCGAGTACCTGCGCTCCAACATCACCATGCTGCGCTGGATGATCAGCGAAGGCTACGGCGATGCACGCACCATCGAGCGCCGCGCCCAGGCGATGGAAGCCTGGCTGGCCAAGCCCGAGCTGCTATCCGCCGACGCCGACGCCGAATACGCTGCGGTGATCGAAATCGATCTGGCCGACATCAAGGAGCCCATCCTGTGTGCGCCGAACGACCCGGACGATGCCCGCCTGCTGTCCACCGTTGCCGGTCGCGAGATCAACGAGGTGTTCATCGGTTCGTGCATGACCAACATCGGTCACTTCCGCGCTGCCGGCAAGCTGCTCGACAAGGTTAAAGGTGGCATTCCTACCCGTCTGTGGCTGGCTCCGCCAACCAAGATGGACGCCCAGCAGCTGACCGAAGAAGGCTACTACGGCATCTACGGCAAAGCCGGTGCCCGTATGGAAATGCCGGGCTGCTCGCTGTGCATGGGTAACCAGGCACGTGTAAAAACCGGTTCCACCGTGGTTTCAACCTCCACCCGTAACTTCCCGAACCGTCTGGGTGACAACACCGACGTGTTCCTGGCCTCCGCCGAGCTGGCATCTGTTGCCTCCATCGTCGGCAAGCTGCCAACCGTGGAAGAGTACATGGAGTACGCGAAGAACATCGACAGCATGGCTGGCGATATCTATCGCTACCTGAACTTTGATCAGATGGCCAAATACCAGGAAGCCGCTGACAAAGCCGAGCTGCCAACTGTATAAGTTGACCAGCTGACAAAAAGCCCCGCCACAAGCGGGGCTTTTTTTTATGCCGCCAGCATGCACCGGCATTAACCCGTTCAATCACCCCCATAGCCGCAACACCCCATGCGCAGACAAAGGCTTTTCTTTACACTGGCACTACCTCCACCGCTCAACAAGGAAACATGCCATGGTCACCGAAACCGCTTCCCAGGATCTGTTTGAGGCATGGCGCAGGCAGGCCCGTGCCAACCCCTGGCTGACCCGTGGCTTCTTCGGTATTCTGGCTTTACTGACCCTGCTGCTGGTGATCAGTATTGCGCATGGTCTGGCCTCCGAGCACGCCAGCAATTTCCGGCTGGCCCTGTACGGCGGCAGCGCCGGCTTTGTTGCGACCACTGCCGGTGCCCTGCTGGTTATTTTGCTGACCCGTCTGAAACACCGCTTTCAGGACGGCATGCTCGGCTTTGCCGCCGGCATGATGCTGGCCGCCAGCGCCTTTTCGCTCATTTTGCCCGGCCTGGAAGCCGCCCTGCAGCTGCTGGGCTCCAGCTGGGCTGCCGCCTCACTGGTGGTGTTGGGTGTTGGCCTGGGCAGCCTGCTGATGCTGGGACTGGATTACTTCACCCCCCACGAACACGAAAGCACCGGCCCCTGCGGTCCGGATTATCGGCGCTTAAGCGGCATCTGGCTGTTTGTGTTTGCCATTGCCCTGCACAACATTCCCGAAGGCATGGCCATTGGCGTGTCCTTTGCACAGGGCGACATGGGCGTCGGCCTGCCGCTGACCACCGCCATTGCCATCCAGGACATTCCCGAAGGACTGGCGGTGGCCATGGCATTGCGCCTGACCGGGCTGAGCGCCTGGCGCTCGGTGCTGATTGCGGCCGCCACCGGCATACTGGAGCTGCTGGGCGCAGCACTGGGCTATTCCATTGCCAGCAGCCTGGCGCTGGCCTACCCGCTCAGCATGGGCATTGCCTCCGGCGCAATGATTTTTGTGGTATCCCACGAAGTGATTCCGGAAACCCACCGCAACGGCAACCAGACCACCGCCACCACCGGACTAATGATCGGCTTTATGGTGATGCTGTTACTGGATACCGCACTCGGCTAAGACAGGCGCCGCAGGGCGGGGTAGCCGGAGCAAAGCCTCAGCGGCAGAGACGAAGCTCGCTTCGGCACTGCCAGCGTCAGCTTTGCGCAGCGTTACCCCGCCC
>CAZMLX010000085.1:0-4051 GCA_964567275.1 uncultured Thiopseudomonas sp.
TGACCAGCAGTACCTGAAAACGCCGGAAGAAATGGCCGAGCTGTTTTCAGACATTCCCGAGGCGCTGGCCAATACCGTGGAAATTGCCCGCCGCTGCAATATCGAGGTGCAGCTCGGCAAACACTTTCTGCCCGATTTTCCGGTGCCGGACGGCATGACCATGGATGAATACTTTCGCCATGTATCCCATGAAGGGCTGGAAGAACGGCTGGCGGTGGTGTTGCCGCCGGATACACCCGACTATGACAGCAAAAAACAGGTGTATCTGGATCGTCTCAAGTTCGAGCTGGATATCATTATCCAGATGGGCTTCCCCGGCTACTTCCTGATCGTGATGGACTTTATCAAGTGGGCCAAAAACAACGGCGTACCGGTCGGCCCGGGCCGGGGTTCCGGTGCCGGCTCGCTGGTGGCCTATGTACTGAAAATTACCGACCTTGACCCGTTGCAGTACGATCTGCTGTTCGAGCGTTTCCTCAACCCCGAGCGGGTATCCATGCCCGACTTTGACGTTGACTTCTGCATGGACGGCCGTGACAGCGTGATTGAGTACGTGGCCGATACCTACGGCCGCCAGGCAGTGAGCCAGATCGTCACCTTCGGCACCATGGCGGCCAAGGCGGTGGTGCGTGACGTGGCCCGGGTACAAAGCAAGTCCTACGGGCTGGCCGACCGCATGTCCAAGCTGATTCCCTTTGTGCCGGGCATGACGCTGGGTGAGGCCATCAAGCAGGAGCCGCAAATCCAGGAGCTGCTCAACAACGACGATGACGCCCGCGAAATCTGGGAGATGGCGCTCAAGCTGGAAGGGATTACCCGGGGTACCGGCAAGCACGCCGGTGGCGTGGTGATTGCTCCCACCAAACTGACCGATTTTTCCGCCACCCTGTGTGATGAGGACGGCAGCGGGCTGGTCACCCAGTATGACAAGGACGATGTGGAAGCGGCCGGGCTGGTCAAGTTTGACTTTCTGGGCCTGCGTACCCTGACCATCATTAAATGGGCGCTGGAAACCATCAACGCCACCCGCGCCAAAAGTGGCGAAGAACCGCTGAATATCGATTTCATTCCGCTGGATGACAAGCCGACCTACCAGCTGCTGCAACGGGCCGAAACCACGGCGGTGTTCCAGCTTGAATCGCGCGGCATGAAAGAGCTGATCAAGAAGCTCAAGCCTGACTGTCTGGAAGATCTGATCGCTTTGGTGGCGCTGTTCCGTCCCGGCCCGTTGCAATCGGGCATGGTGGATGACTTTATCAACCGCAAGCACGGTCGTGCCGAGCTGGCCTACCCGCATCCCGACTACCAGTACGAAGGCCTCAAACCGGTGCTGGCACCGACCTACGGCATTATTTTGTATCAGGAACAGGTGATGCAGATTGCCCAGGTGATGGCCGGCTACACGCTGGGCGGCGCCGACATGCTGCGCCGTGCCATGGGCAAAAAGAAGCCCGAAGAAATGGCCCAGCAGCGCGGGCTGTTTGTGGAAGGTTGCGAAAAAAATAACATCAGCGCCGATCTGGCGGGCAACATCTTTGATCTGGTAGAAAAATTTGCCGGTTACGGCTTTAACAAATCGCACTCGGCGGCTTATGGACTGGTGTCTTACCAGACTGCCTGGCTGAAAAAACACTACCCGGCCGAATTTATGGCGGCGGTGCTGTCGGCGGATATGGACAACACCGACAAGGTGGTGACGTTGATCGAAGAATGCCGCGACATGAAGCTGCGCATTGTTGCGCCGGATGTGAACCACTCCAGCTTCAAGTTTGGCGTTAACCCCAATGGTGAAGTGGTGTACGGGCTGGGTGCCATCAAGGGTGTGGGCGAAGGCCCGGTTGCCGCCATTACCGAAGCCCGCAACGCAGGCGGACCCTTTAAAGACCTGTTTGATTTTTGTGCCCGGGTGGATTTGAAACGGATCAACAAGCGCACGCTGGAGGCGCTGGTATCCAGTGGTGCGCTGGACCGGCTTGGCCCCTGTTTTTCCGACGATCCAAAAGACTATCTGGCCGGGCTCGACCAGAACCGGGCCATTTTGTTTGCCGCCATGGAAGAAGCCATACAGACCGCCGGCCAGGCAGCCCGTGACCGGGAAAGCGGCAATATGGACCTGTTTGGCGGGTTGTTGAGTGCCGAACCGGACGACCTCTATGCCCAGTACCGCAAGGAACGGGCGCTATCGCTGAAAGAGCGGCTCAAGGCTGAAAAAGATACGCTGGGCCTGTATCTGACCGGTCACCCGATTGACGAGTACGAGCAGGAAGTGCGGCGTTTTGCCCGGCAGAAAATTGTTGACCTGCGCCCCTCAAGGGACCTGCAAACGGTCGCCGGACTGATTGTGGCGCAGCGGGTGATGCGCAACAAAAAAGGCGACAAGATGGCGTTTATTACCCTCGACGACCGCTCCGGCCGGATCGAGGCGTCGCTGTTTGCCGAAGCCTTTACTCAGGCCCATGGTTTGTTGCAGACCGATACCCTGGTGGTGGTTGAGGGCGAGGTCAGTCATGACGATTTTTCAGGCGGCATGCGTTTTCGTGCCCGCCGGGTGATGGGGCTGGAAGAAGCCCGTACCAGCCTGGTTGACAGCCTGAGGCTGACACTGGATGGATCGCAATTGCAAGAGCAGGGACTGGACGCCCTGCAGTCCCTGCTGGCGCAGCACCCGGGACAATGCCCGGTGACGCTGGACTATTGCGGCAGCCAGGCCCGGGCCCGGTTGCAGCTGGGCGAGGCCTGGCAGGTGCAGCCGGCTGATAATTTGATGCAGGCATTGCGTGACCGGTTTGGCAGTGATAGCGTCTGTCTGGATTATCGCTAGCAGTATTGTTGTAGCTATTGAATAATGTACAGGGTGTGGAATGCCCGATTGGCCGGTGCATTCCCTGTCAGATTTGTGGTGTGCAGGCATGGCCTGCCGCCGGGATATACGAGACGTCGCCGGACCGTCCGGGACGCAGAATAGAGTTGGAATTTAAATGAACCCGAATTTTCTCGATTTTGAACAACCCATTGCCGACCTGCAGGCCAAAATTGAAGAGCTGCGCCTGGTAGGCAGTGACAACGACCTGAACATCAGTGACGAAATTACCCGGCTCAAGGAAAAGAACAAAACCCTGACCAAAAACATCTTTGCCGACCTGACCAGCTGGCAGGTGGCCCGGATGGCCCGCCATCCCCAGCGCCCTTACACGCTGGATTATATTGATCTGCTGTTTACCGAATTTGAAGAGCTGCACGGTGATCGCCACTTCTCCGACGATGCCGCCATTGTGGGCGGTATTGCCCGTTTTGAAGGCATTCCGGTCATGGTGATCGGACACCAGAAGGGCCGTGAGGTACGGGAAAAGGTTCGCCGCAACTTCGGCATGCCGCGTCCGGAGGGCTACCGCAAGGCCTGCCGTCTGATGGAAATGGCCGAGCGCTTCCAGCTGCCGATCCTGACCTTCATTGACACCCCCGGCGCCTATCCCGGCATTGACGCCGAAGAACGCGGCCAGAGTGAAGCCATTGCCTGGAACCTGCGTGTCATGTCCCGCCTGAAAACCCCGATCATCGCCACCGTGATTGGCGAAGGCGGCTCCGGCGGTGCGCTGGCGATTGGTGTCTGTGACCGCCTCAACATGCTGCAGTACTCCACCTATGCGGTCATTTCGCCGGAAGGCTGTGCCTCCATTTTGTGGCGCAGTGCCGAAAAAGCGCCTGAAGCCGCTGAGGCCATGGGTATTACCGCCGAGCGTCTGCGCGGGCTGGGCATTGTTGACGAAGTGATTGAAGAGCCACTGGGCGGCGCCCACCGTGACCTGGCAGAAATGGCCGCCAATATCCGCAAAACCCTGAGTACCCAGCTGGCCGAACTGACTGCGCTGGACACTCCGCAATTGCTCGACTTGCGTTATCAAAAGCTGATGAGCTTTGGTCTCGACGAAGACGACTGATTCAGGTACAGAGGAACAAGGCTGCCGTAATTGTTGCAATTGCGGCAGCCTTTTTTATTGCCCATGACCGACTTGCAGCAGCTTTTGCACCAGCAATTGCAACCTTTCCGGGA
>CAZMLX010000085.1:4061-9718 GCA_964567275.1 uncultured Thiopseudomonas sp.
GCCGGCTGGTGCGTGGCATTTTCTGGCGGGCTGGACTCGACCGTACTGCTGCATGCGCTGACAGAACTGTGTCGCCGGCAGCCCTGCCCGCCGTTGCGGGCCGTTCACATCCATCATGGTTTGCAGACGCAGGCGGACAGCTGGCCGGAACATTGCCGGGCCATCGGTCGGCAGCTGGGGGTGCCGGTACAGGTCGTGCCGGTGCAGGTGCCGCCAGCGGCCAGTGTGGAGCAGGCTGCCCGGGAGGCGCGCTATGTCGCCTGGTCAGCTGCGCTGGCGCCGGGCGAGCTGCTGTTGCTGGCCCAGCACCAGGATGACCAGGTGGAAACCCTGCTGCTCAGGTTGTTGCGGGGTGCGGGTGTCAGCGGCTTGCAGGGTATGCCCCGGCAGCGGCCGCTGGGGCAGGGCAGTTTGCTGCGTCCGCTGTTGACGGTACCCAGGCAGCATCTGGAACGCTATGCGCAACAGCAGGGGCTGAGCTGGGTTGAAGACCCCAGCAATGACAGCGACTGCTTTGATCGCAATTTCTTGCGTAACCGCATGCTGCCGGCTTTGGCGCAGCGCTGGCCGGGGCTTAATACCGTGCTGCAACGCACCGCCGGCCATATGGCGCAGGCGCAGGGCTTGCTGGAAGAGCTGGCGCAACTGGATTTGCAGCAGGCCGCTGTACAGCCGCTGCCGGACTGGTTGCCGCTGAACTGTCTTGACCTGGAGGCGGTGCGTTTGCTGAGTCCGGCGCGCCAGACCAACCTGTTGCGTTACTGGCTAAAAGACCAGACCCGGATGCCGGACACTGAACACTGGGCCGGCTGGCAGGCGATTGTGCAGGCCGGTGCGGCGGCACAACCATTGTGGCGGTTGCAGGCTGGTGCGCTGGTGCGCCATAGACAGCGATTGTACTGGTTGCCGGACGCCTGGTTGCAGGAGCTGCCTGCTCTGGCGCTGTTGCTGGATGGCCCCGGCTGTTATCCGTTGCCGGGCAATGGCTGGCTTCGGGTGGGGCCGCTGCCGGCCGGTGACTGGCGGGTGGCCTACCGGCAGGGCGGCGAGCGGATGCGGGTGCCGGGTCGTGGGCAGCGTGATCTCAAACGGCTGTTGCAAGAGCGGCAAATACCGGTGTTTTTGCGCAACCGCTTGCCCTTGCTGTTTGACGGCGGGCGACTGGTGGCGGTGGGTGGGGTACCGGAACTGGCGGAAGCGGGAGCCCCGGCCTTTCACTGGTTGCCCGCAGGCTGAGTGCTGCTTTGGTGGCGGCAAGCAAGCCTTTGGTAGCGGATTGGGGCTGTGCGATTGTGCAGGGAAAATGATTGCATAAGAATCAGGGCTCCATTTGCATGATCAAGGAGCCGCTTCATGAGCTTTCCAACCCTGTTTGAGCTGACCGGCAGTACCCATCCGGCTGCTGACTGGAACCAGGCTGTGCTGGTAATCATTGATGCCCAGAACGAATACCGTATGGGCGACATGAAACTGCCCGGCGTGGAGCCGGCGGCGGTGGAGATCAAGAAACTGCTGGACAAGGCCCGGGCCGGCAACACCCCGGTGATTCATGTGCGCCATATCGGCGTGTCCGGTTACCTGTTTGACCCGGATGGCGAGCGGGGGCGGATTTTTGATGAATTGACACCGCTGGCCAATGAGGCCGTCGTAGACAAGCCGCTGCCCAATTCCTTTGCCGGCAGCCGCCTGCAGGATGAAATTCGGACGAGTGGCCGGCAGCAGCTGATTGTCTGTGGTTACATGACCCACATGTGTGTCAGTGCTACGGTAAGGGCGGCCAAGGATCTGGGCTATCAGACCACGGTGGTGGGTACGGCCTGTGCCAGCCGGCCTTTGCCGGATGCGGAAGATGCCGATTTGCTACACCGTCAGGAGCTGGCGGCACTGGCTGATTTTTTTGCCGTAGTGGTGCCGGATGCCGGGGCGCTGGGAGCCTGAGCAGCTGGCGCATCCGGCAGCATTTTGTTGCCGGATGACAGGGCTGATGGCTGAACTTTAATTTGAGAGAATCCATACTTTAGCGTAGACTAGTCACCCGTCTTGAGTGGCTGGTCCTGGATGCGATTTTCAGGGTATCTGCGTTTCCCTTGCAGGTCAGCTTGCCAAATTTCTTGGGCGGGCTGCCGCCTTATACTGCAATCCAGGGTTTTTTATGACGCGCTATCTTTTCGTCACCGGCGGTGTGGTTTCTTCATTGGGCAAGGGCATCGCCGCTGCCTCCCTGGCCGCCATTCTTGAAGCGCGCGGCCTCAAAATCACCATGATGAAACTGGATCCCTACATTAACGTGGATCCGGGCAACATGAGCCCTTTTCAGCATGGTGAAGTCTTTGTCACCCACGATGGTGCTGAAACCGACCTCGACCTGGGCCACTACGAGCGGTTTGTGCGCACCCGCATGACCCGCAACAACAGTTTCACCACCGGTCGTGTTTACGAAGATGTACTGCGCCGTGAGCGCCGTGGCGATTACCTTGGCGCCACCATTCAGGTGATTCCGCATATTACCGACGAAATCAAGCGCCGCATCATCAAGGGTGCCGGCGATGCCGACATTGCCCTGATCGAAATTGGCGGCACTGTCGGTGACATCGAATCGCAACCGTTTTTGGAAGCGATCCGCCAGCTGCGGGTGGAAGTGGGCGCCAAGCGGGCGATGCTGATGCACCTGACGCTGGTACCTTACATTGCTACTGCTGGCGAAACCAAAACCAAGCCCACCCAGCACTCGGTCAAGGAGCTGCGCTCCATTGGCCTGCAGCCGGATATTCTGGTGTGCCGCTCCGAGGTGGCCATTGATCTGGGTTCGCGCCGCAAGATTGCCCTGTTTACCAACGTTGAAGAGCGTGCGGTGATCAGCCTGCAGGACGTCGATACCATTTACAAAATTCCCGGCATTCTGCATGCGCAGGGTGTGGACGACTATGTGCTGGAACGCTTCGGCATGGAAGCAGACACCGCCGACCTGCGCGAGTGGGACCGGGTGATTGAAGCCAAGCTCAATCCGAAAAAAGAAATCACCATTGCCATGGTCGGCAAGTACATGGAGCTGCTGGATGCCTACAAGTCGTTGATCGAAGCGATGAGCCACGCCGGCATCCATACCGACACCCGCGTCAACCTGCGCTATATCGACTCCGAAGATATCGAGACTCATGGCACTGGCATCCTTGAAGACGTAGATGCCATTCTGGTGCCGGGCGGCTTTGGTCTGCGCGGCGTGGAAGGCAAAATCAAAACCGTGCAGTTTGCCCGTGAACGCAAAATTCCATACCTGGGCATCTGCCTGGGCATGCAGGTGGTGGTGATCGAGTTTGCCCGCAATGTACTGGGCTGGACCGGCGCCAACTCCACCGAGTTCGACAAGGATACCGCCTATCCGGTGATCGGCCTGATCAACGAGTGGCAGGAACAACCGGTCCGGTTGCCCAATGCCGAAGACGAAGGCCGTCCGGCCAGCATGCGCCTTGGTGCCCAGCTGTGCCGTCTGGAAGCCGGCAGTAAACTGGCACAAAGCTATGGCGCAACCGAAATCGAGGAGCGTCATCGCCACCGCTACGAAGTCAATGGCACCTTGCTGGAGCCCATGCAGCAGGCCGGTTTGCAGGTAACCTCCTGGTCGGAAGACGGCCAGCTGGTAGAAGCGGTGGAAATTGCCGATCACCCCTGGTTTGTGGCGTGCCAGTTCCATCCGGAATTCACCTCGACCCCCCGTGACGGCCACCCGCTGTTCAGCAGCTTTGTGCAGGCAGCGCTCAAGTTTCAGGAAGACAAACAGTGACCCAGAAAATCATTCGTGTTGGCACTATTGATATCGCCAACGACAGGCCTTTTGTGCTGTTTGGCGGCATCAACGTGCTGGAATCCCGTGACCTGGCCATGCAGGCCTGTGAGGCCTATGTGAGGGTGACCGAAAAGCTCGGCATTCCCTATGTGTTCAAGGCCAGCTTCGACAAGGCCAACCGTTCTTCGATCAACTCGTTCCGTGGCCCGGGGCTGGACGAAGGCCTGAAGATTTTTCAGGAAATCAAAAGCACCTTCAAGGTGCCGGTGATTACCGATGTGCACGAGCCTTATCAGGCCGCACCGGTGGCCGAGGTGTGCGACATTATCCAGCTGCCGGCCTTTCTGTCACGCCAGACCGATCTGGTGGTGGCAATGGCGAAAACCGATGCCGTCATCAACATCAAGAAGGCCCAGTTTCTCGCCCCGCAAGAGATGCGCCACATCCTCACCAAATGCGAAGAAGCCGGCAATGACCAGCTGATCCTGTGCGAGCGTGGCAGCTCTTTTGGCTACAATAACCTGGTGGTGGACATGCTCGGCTTCGGCATCATGAAGCAGTTCAACTATCCGGTGTTTTTTGACGTCACCCATTCGCTGCAAATGCCGGGTGGCCGTGCCGATTCCGCCGGTGGCCGCCGTGCCCAGGTGACCGAGCTGGCCAGAGCCGGCATGAGCCAGGGGCTGGCCGGCCTGTTCCTTGAGGCCCATCCCGATCCCGACAATGCCCGCTGCGATGGTCCTTGCGCCCTGCGCCTGGACAAGCTGGAACCCTTTCTCAGCCAGCTCAAGCAGCTGGATGACCTGGTAAAACGTTTTCCCGTTATCGAAACCGCTTAATCAATTGAAATGGAGTAAACCTGCCCATGGCCAAGATTATTGACATCAAGGGACGCGAAGTCCTGGATTCCCGTGGTAACCCTACTGTAGAAGCTGATGTAATCCTCGAAGGCGGCATTGTCGGCAGCGCCTGCGCTCCGTCCGGCGCCTCCACAGGCTCCCGCGAAGCGCTGGAACTGCGTGACGGCGACAAGTCCCGTTACCTGGGCAAGGGGGTGCTGAAAGCCGTTGCCAACGTCAACGGCCCGATCCGTGACGCCCTGCTGGGCAAAGATGCCATCGACCAGAAAACCCTCGACCGCATCATGATTGATCTGGACGGTACCGAGAACAAGGAAAAGCTGGGCGCCAACGCCATTCTGGCGGTATCGCTGGCAGCGGCCAAAGCGGCTGCGCAGGCCAAGGGCATTCCCCTGTACGCCCACATTGCCGACCTGAACGGCACCCCTGGCGTTTATTCCATGCCGGTGCCGATGATGAACATCATCAACGGCGGTGAACACGCCGACAACAACGTCGATATTCAGGAGTTCATGGTGCAGCCGGTGGGTGCGAAAACCTTTGCCGATGCCCTGCGCATGGGTGCCGAAATCTTCCATCACCTGAAAGCTGTTTTGCAAAAGCGTGGCCTGAACACTGCCGTGGGCGACGAGGGCGGCTTTGCGCCCAACCTGGAGTCCAACGAAGCAGCGCTGGCGGCCATTGCCGAAGCGGTTGCCAATGCCGGCTACACACTGGGTGATGACGTAACCCTGGCACTGGACTGCGCGTCCACCGAGTTCCACAAGGATGGCAAGTACGATCTGGCTGGTGAAGGCAAGCAGTTCGACGCCGCCGGTTTTGCCGACTATCTGGCCGGCCTGACCCAGCGCTATCCGATCATTTCCATCGAAGACGGCATGGATGAATCCGACTGGGCCGGCTGGAAAGTGCTGACCGACAAAATTGGCGCCAAAGTCCAGCTGGTGGGTGACGACCTGTTTGTAACCAACACCAAGATCCTCAAGCGTGGCATTGACGAAAAAATCGGCAAC
>CAZMLX010000086.1:0-9627 GCA_964567275.1 uncultured Thiopseudomonas sp.
TGGAAAAATTACGGATATGACTCAGATCACTCACAGAACTTCACTCTACAAATGGACGCCGGCAGCACACCGGCAAAATAGTAGGCGAGTTTACCTGATCAAGGCCGCAGACGTCATCTTTCGCAAGCAATGCGATTGAAGCGGCCCGCCGGTTGCATGCCGGACGGGCCGCTGCGACCTCAGGGTGTCAGGCGGAAAGTGATAAAGCTGGCACGTCCCTGGCGCAGCACACGCATGGACAGTGGCCGGTCAGCCGGCAACTTGCGCACCACCGTATTGAAGGCCGATACCGAAGCAACCGGCTGATTGTTAAGGTGGGTGATGACATCACCCGGGCGCAAGCCAATACGGGCCATCGGTCACGTTCTGGATCACCACACCTTCTTCCAGGTCGATCAGCTTTTTCTGTTCGGCAGTGAGCTCGGCCACTGCCACCCCCAGACGGTTGCTGACAGAGCCGCCACCCGCAGGCGCCGGCTGACCCTCTTCACCGGGCGCCGTACCCAGGCTGACAGTCAGCGTCCGCTTTTTGCCTTCCCGCATGATATCCAGCTTCACCGTGCTGCCCGGCTTGAGTGCACCCACCAGGTGTGGCAAATCAGCAGAGACTTTGACCGGCTTGCCATCCAGCGCCAGGATGACATCACCCGGGCGCAAGCCACCCCTGGCCGCCGGGCTGTCTTCCAGCAACTGCGCCACCAGCGCTCCCACCGGACGTTCCAGCCCGAACGACTCGGCCAGGTCCTTGTTGACCTCCTGGATCACCACACCCAGCCAGCCCCGCTCAACCTTGCCGGATTGTTTCAGTTGCTCGGCCACATCCAGCGCCACTTCCATCGGAATGGCAAAAGACAACCCCATAAAACCGCCCGAACGGGTGAAAATCTGCGAGTTGATCCCCACCACCTCGCCATTCAGGTTGAACAGCGGACCACCGGAGTTGCCGGGATTGATGGCGACATCAGTCTGGATAAAGGGCACATAGTTTTCGTTGGGCAGGCTGCGACCCTTGGCCGATACAATGCCGGCCGTTACCGAGTGATCAAAACCAAAGGGCGAGCCGATCGCCAGTACCCACTCGCCCACTTTCAGGTCCAGCGACTTGCCCAGCCGCACTGTCGGCAGATTTTTGGCATCGACCTTGAGTACCGCCACATCGGTGCGCGGGTCGGTACCCACCAGCTCGGCCAGCAGCTCGCTGCGGTCGGACAGGCGCACGATGATTTCGTCCGCATCAGCCACCACATGGTTGTTGGTCAGCACATAACCATCGGCAGAAATAATAAAGCCCGAGCCCAGCGACTGGGCTTCCTGGCGGCGCTGCTGACCATTGGGCGAGCGTGGCGCCGGCAACGCATGCTCAAAAAACTCGCGAAAAATGGGCGGCAAACCGTCCAGGTCAGGCACCATGAAATCAGTGCGGCCACTGCGATCAAGCTGTGCTTTTTGGCGGGTACTGATATTCACCACCGCCGGGGCTGACTGCTCAACCAGCTGTGTAAAGTCGGGCAATCCGCTACGGTTGACCGCCGCCGGTTCCTGCGTTTGCGACAGGGGCGTCAACGCCAGTGCCGGCGCCGACAGCCCCATCAAAACTGCTGTACATACTCCTGCAAAGACCATTTTTGCGTTACGCATTAGTTTTCACTCCTTTCCCGCTTGTGAAAATACTGAATCATTGTTCGCCAGCCTCTTTAACAACCGGACTCAGGGTAGCCAGCGTACTGCCTCGCCCGGTACTGCCTGCCCCGTCACCCGCAAAACCTGCGGCAGCAGACAGGACTGCGCAGCCAGTTTCCGGTTGCGCAACCGTAAAAACACCGCAGCCAGCGCAAAGCCGGCAAAGCCCAGCGCAATGCTCCAGCCTTCGCCATTCTGCAGCCAGGCACCCAGCAAGGCACCAGCCAGCAACGCTGCCAGCGGCAACAGGTACACCAGCAAAGCCCCCTGCACCAACAGGCTTTCTTCGACCCCGAGCACCACAGTATCGCCAACCTGCACCGGTTGCTCGCAACGGGCATCCACTTCATGACTGCGTCGCCCGGCCATCTGCGACAACCCCTTGCCACAGGCAGCACGGGCCTGACAGGAGCCACAGGCAGTGCTGCGGTCAACCCGCACCCGGGCAATTCCCTGATGCCAGCCCAGCACCTGGCCCTGCTCTTCAATCATGACGTTCTCCGTCATCTTCAAGCGCAACCGACAGCACCAGACGCTGGGCAGTAGCGGCCGGAATCTCGCCCAGCACGGTAATCATGAAGTTGCCCTGGCGGGCCTGGACCGGCCGGGACACAATGGCAACCGGCCCCAGCTGCTGATAGCTGGCTTCGTGTACGCCACCCTGCAGCGGAGCTACAAAAACGCTGAAGGAGGCCAGCCCGTCGCCATAGCTGCGGCCACTGGCGCCAGACAACTCCTGCACCGACGCACTGGCCTCAAAGCCCGGCGGCAACCAGTTCAGCCGCCAACCGGCCATCACTGGCGCAGCCGGCGGCAAGGCCGCAGCCGTCACGCAGCCGGCCCCGGGCGCTACCCGGTCCGGCGGAAAATCGGCGGTTGAAAACCAGACATACTGAAAGCGCTCCAGCAATTCGCCGTCTTCGCTCAGCAACAAGGCTTTAAGAATGACTCCGGTTTCCTGGTCAAAATGCACCTCCAGCGGATAACGGTGCACGTCCAGCGGCACAAACAGCACCGCATCGGCGAGCCGCCCGGCAACCCGGCTTTCAGCACCGGAGCGTGCCACATAACCGGCCTGCAAACGGTCCGGATCGAGCCGATGATCTGGCATATATGCCAGATCATCGGCCATCTGGTCCGCCTCGTCGTGCCGGCTGGCACAGGTCAGGCGACCGTCAATCCTCAGCATTTCCAGCTCGGGGCCATTCATGCGGACAAAACGGGTATGCACACTGCCGTCGGCCTGCTCCCGCTGCCAGACCCCATGGGTAGAAAAAATATCATTGCGCTCGTAGACAAAGCTGCCCTGAAAACGGGCGCTCTGTCCCCGCTCCTGCCAACTAAGTAACTGTTGTTCCAGCTCCCCGGCCACCACCCAGCGACCGGATATCAGCAGGCTTGCCAGCAACGCCAGCCAGCCAAGGCGACACCACACGGATCAACGTCCTTCCAGGCTGGCAGCCCGGGCATGGGGCAAGGCACCACCCGTGCCCTGCATGCCCGACTTCCAGGCATGGCTTTTCAGATACAACGGCAGATGTTGCTGCTGCCAGTGTGACAGCCCGGCGCCAGCATTGCCTTGCTCCTGACGCTCAATGCCGCCAAAGCCGGCCAGCACTACCGGTGCCGCCGGCATGGCCAGTGGTGCCGGTTGTACAGGCTGGGCCGCAGGGGCTGCCGCCAGCTCAACCGCACCCTCCACCGCTGGCAACTGCTGATACAGACGGGTTCCGCCCAGCACCGCCAGCATCACCGAAGCGGCTACCGCCAGCCCGGCCCAGCGTGACGCCTTGCGGGGTTGTTGCGCAGCAGCAGGCGCGGCAACGTCCTGCCCAATGGCCGCACGCACCGCCGCAGACACATCCACTGCACCGGCTACAGGACGGCCCTGCATGACATCACGGGCCAGCTGATACCGCTGCCAGCGGGCCCGCAGCTGCGGATCCTCAACCTGCCGCAACAGGCGATGCAGCTCCAGTTCGCTGATTTCACCATCCATCAATGCAGACAGGGACTGCTCCAGACCTTGCTCATTCATCTATGGGTCCTCCGGACGACCTACTATTCCTGCAGCAGCGGCTGCAAGGCTTTATCCACGGCTTCACGAGCCCTGAAAATACGGGAACGCACCGTCCCCACCGGACATTGCATTACCTCGGCAATGTCCTCGTAACTCAGCCCTTCGTATTCGCGCAGCGTCAGCGCCATGCGCAAATCTTCAGGCAAACGGGCAACACAGCGCTCAACAGTCTGCCCAATTTCGTCACGCAACAGCATACGCTCTGGCGTTTCAATGTCCTTGAGGCCATGTTCGCCATCAAAAAACTCGGCATCACCGGCATCCACATCCACCCCGGGCGGACGACGATTACGGGCCACCAGGTAGTTTTTGGCAGTATTGATCGCAATGCGATACAGCCAGGTATAAAAGGCACTCTCACCACGAAACCCGGGCAAGGCACGATAGGCCTTGATAAAAGCTTCCTGGGTGACATCCTGGGCTTCGTGCGAATCCTGCACAAAACGCATCACCAGCGCCGCAATACGGCCCTGATATTTAAGCACCAACAGGTCAAACGCCCGTGTATCGCCTTTCTGTACCCGCTCTACCAGCAGCTTGTCATCGTCCGGGGTCATTGACTTCCAGGTCCCCGGCCGGGCAAATCAGCACATGCAATCATTTCTTTTCCATAACGTTATGGCAGTACCCGGAAAAACTGTCCGCAGCACCAAACCAGTCATATTGAACACCGGTCCTGCAAAAAGTTCCGGCAAACGGCCTTAATCGGTAAAGCCGGCGCTATACTATCTGCGCCGATTATGTGCGGACAATAGAGAATGAGCCAATTCCATCAATACGATGTACTGATTATAGGCAGTGGCGCCTCGGGCCTGACTGCCGCCCTCAAGCTGCCTTCCCACCTGAAAATTGCCGTTTTGAGCAAAGGACGGCTCAACAACGGGTCCACCTATTATGCCCAGGGCGGCGTGGCCGCCGTGCTGGACAAAAGGGACAGTATTGAAGCCCACGTTGAGGACACCCTGCGAGCCGGCGGCGGCCTGTGCCGGGAAGACGCCGTACAGTTCACCGTCGCCAACAGCGAGGCGGCCATCGACTGGCTGCTGGAACTGGGCGTACCCTTTACCCGCAACACACCGGAGCAGGCGCTGGAACAGCACTACGCCTATCACCTGACCCGGGAAGGCGGCCACAGCCGCCGGCGCATCATTCACGCTGCCGACGCCACCGGCGCCGCCATTTTTGAAACCCTGCACCAGCATGCCGTCAACCGTGACAACATCAGCCTGCTGGAACACCAGGTGGTAGTCGACCTGATCACCGAAGCCAAGCTGGGCCGCAGCGGCAAACGCTGTGTCGGCGCCTATGTGCTGGACACCAAAAGCGGACAGGTCAGCACCTGCATGGCCCGCTTTGTCGTGCTGGCCACCGGCGGTGCTGCCAAGGTTTACCTCTATACCAGCAACCCCGACGCCGCCAGCGGCGACGGCATTGCCCTGGCCTGGCGCGCCGGCTGCCGAGTGGCCAACCTGGAGTTCAACCAGTTCCACCCCACCTGCCTGTACCACCCCCAAGCGAAAAACTTCCTGATTACCGAAGCGCTGCGTGGCGAAGGCGCCAAACTCAAACTGCCCAATGGCGAGCCCTTCATGCAGCGCTTTGATGAGCGGCTGGAGCTGGCTCCGCGCGACATAGTCGCCCGCGCCATTGACCACGAAATGAAACGGCTGGGGCTGGATCACGTTTACCTCGACATCAGCCACAAACCGGCCGATTTCATCCGCGAGCACTTCCCCACCGTGTACCAGCGCTGCCTGACCTTCGGTATCGACATCACCGCCGAACCCATCCCGGTGGTACCGGCCGCCCACTACACCTGCGGCGGCGTGGTTGTCGACCAGCATGGCCGCACCGACATTGACGGTCTCTACGCCATTGGCGAAACCAGCTACACCGGCCTGCACGGCGCCAACCGCATGGCCAGCAACTCGTTGCTGGAATGCTTTGTCTACGCCTGCGCAGTCGCCAGCGATATTGACAGCCAGGACGCACAGGTACCCTTTGCCGAGCCGCTGCCGGCCTGGGATGCCAGCCAGGTGACTGATTCTGACGAAGACGTGGTGATTTCCCACAATTGGGATGAGCTGCGCCGCTTCATGTGGAACTATGTTGGCATCGTACGCACCGACAAGCGCCTGCGCCGGGCCCTGCACCGCATGGACCTGCTCAGCCGGGAAATTGACGAGTTTTACAGCAACTATAAAGTCAGCCGTGATCTGGTAGAGCTGCGCAATCTGGTACAGGTTGCAGAGTTGATGGTGCGCTGTGCCATGCAGCGCAAAGAAAGCCGGGGACTGCACTTCACCCTTGACTATCCGCAGCAGCTGCCCGAAGCCCGGGAAACCATCCTGACGCCGGACAACGCACCGGCGACCATACCAGCCCTAAAGCCTGCTAAAGCGTAATGCCACCTTGAGCCGGCGAAATTGCTCGTCCGGCAACAGGTGCCAAAACACGGCCAACCGCTGGCGGCGGCCACCGGCCGGCTGCAACTCCAGCACCACCAGCCACGACCAGACCAGAGTGCCCGCTTGCAACTGCACCGGGCACCAGCCCTGCTGTGGCGTCCAGTACAACCATTGCTTGCCGGCCAGCGCCAGCCCCCGTCGCCATGCCGGATGCCGGCACTGGCGCAGCCGCCACAGGGCAAGAGCCAGGTCTGCCAGCACCAGCAGCCCGGCCAGGACTTTCCATAACAGCGGCAATGAGGAAATGCCCAGCGCCAGCAGTGCCAGCATGCCAAGCAGCAGCCGCCCGCCCGACAGCCCCGGCGAAGGCTGCCAGAACCAGCGCCGCTTAGTGTCCGGCGCGCTGGCGGCTGTGTTCCAGGACAAGTTCAACAATCCTTTGCAAGTCCGCATCCTGCGGCTGGTCGCGGCGCATGAACCAGGCAAACATGTCCTGGTCTTCGCAACTCAACAGGTTCTCATAACGCTGCTGGTCCGCTTTATCCAGACGGCTATAGGCTTCGCGTACAAAGGGCACCAGCAGGGTATCCAGTTCCAGCATGCCTCGGCGGCTATGCCAGAACAGACGGTTCAGTTCGGTTTCGGTAGTCATTGTTTTCCAGTCTCCGCAAATGACGGGCCAGTATAAGCCAGTCCCCGACAATACGCATCACACCTCTGCGTTGCCCGACAGCCACACCCCCACCCTGACAAGCCCCTTGCAAAGCTCTATCATAGGCGCCACTTACACCCTTTCATCAGCGAGAGCACCCCATGACCCACAACTCCGGTTTTATCCGCCTGCAAGACTGCGGCCTGCTGGCGGTACGCGGTCCCGATGCCGCCCGTTTCCTGCAAGGTCAGCTTACCTGCAACCTCAATTACGTCAGTCATGACCGCAGCAGCCTGGGTGCCCGCTGCACCCCCAAAGGCCGCATGCAATCGAGCTTTCGCCTGGTACAGCACGCCGACGGCTATCTGCTGGCACTGTCTGCCGATGTACTGGAGCGCCAGCTGGCCGACCTGCGCAAATTTGCGGTATTTTCCAAGTCCGTACTCAGCGACGAAAGTGGCCAGTGGGCCTGCTTCGGCCTGATCCGGGGCGAGCAGGCACTGCAAGACGAGCTGGGCATCCAGATTCCGTCCGAAACCGGCAGCGTGGTACAACACAACGACATGCTCGCCATCCGGGTCAGCCCCGGGTTGTGCGAACTCTGGGTCAGCGCCAGCCAGGCCGACTGCACCCGCACCCAGCTGGCCCAGCGCCTGCCCGCTCTGGAGCAAAACGACTGGCAGCTGGAACTGATTCGTTGCGGCATTGGCCAGGTAACCGATAAAAACTTCGAAAGCTTTATCCCGCAAATGCTAAACTTGCCCGCCCAGGATGCCGTCAGTTTCAAAAAAGGCTGTTACACCGGCCAGGAAATTGTCGCCCGCATGCAGTACCTCGGCACCCAGAAGCGCCAGATGTTCCGTTTTCTGGCCGATGCGGAGCGCCTGCCGGAAACCGGCACCGCTGTTGTCACCTGCGCCGATGCCCGCAAGGCCGGTGAAGTCGTCGCAGCAGCCCGCTCGGGCACCGGCATCGAATTGCTGGCCGTCACCCTGGTAGAGGCCGCACAGGATCAGACGCTCTGTCTGGAAGGCTCGCAAACCCCGCTACAGCGGGCGCCGCTGCCTTACACCCCGGATGTAGAACGCGAGATTACTCGCTGACCCCTGCTGACGCAGTCCCCAGCAGATTACGAATTTCTGGTACCGGCCCGCCCGGTGCCCCGTTTCCCTCTATGGAGCTTGCATGAGTACACTGATTGACAGGGTTAAAACAGAACTGCTGGACGCCATCAATAATGACGAACTGATCCTGCCCACCCTGCCTGAAGTAGCCTTGCGCGTTCGTGAAGCCGCCGAAGATCCCGACATCAGCATTCCCGATCTCAGCAAGGTCATCAGCAACGACGCCGCCCTCACCGCCCGCATCATCAAGGTGGTCAACAGCCCGCTGCTGCGCAGCAGTAGCGAAATCAGCGACCTCAACATGGCCGTCAACCGCCTGGGCATGAGCTATACCGCCAACCTGGCAATGGGCCTGGCGATGGAACAGATGTTTCAGGCCACCTCCGACATCATTGACCGCCGCCTGCGCGATGTCTGGGCCCGCAGCACCGAAGTGGCCGGCATCTGCCATGTTTTGTGCCGCCACTTCACCAAGCTCAAGCCCGACCAGGCCACCCTGGCCGGACTGGTGCACCAGCTGGGCGTCCTGCCCATCCTCACCTACGCCGAAGAGAACGGCCAGCTGCTGAACGACCCCTTCACCCTGGAGCAGGTCATCGAGCATCTGCACCCGGTGCTGGGCGAGCGCATTCTTCAGGCCTGGGACTTCCCGCCGGCCCTGTCGGCGGTACCGGCCCAGTACCTCGAATTCGACCGCCACAGCCCGCAGGTTGACTACGTCGATATCGTCCAGGTTGCCACCCTGCAAAGCTATGCCGGTACCGAGCACCCGCTGGGCCAGGTGGACTGGAGCACAGTCGAAGCCTTTGCCAAGCTGGGGCTGGAAGTGACCGAACAGGACCTGTCCGATAACAACGAAGACCTCAGCGCGTCGATGGAAGCAGCCACCCGCATGCTGCAAGCCTGACCCGCCACCGGAGCCCCTGTATGTACATTCTGCAAGTCGACTTCCCGTTCAACGGCCCCTTTGGCCAGGACATGGTACAGGCCATGCAGCCACTGGCCGCCGACATTGCCGGCGAAGAACAGCTGTTGTGGAAAATTTGGACCGAAGATGCCGCCAGCCAGCAGGCCGGCGGCATTTACCTGTTTGCCTCCCGCGAGGCGGCCCAGGTTTATCTGGACAAGCACAGCCAGCGGCTACAGGCCGCCGGCGTGCAGGGCATCCGCAGCCGCATTTTTACCGTCAACCAGCCGCTGAGCCTGATCAACAGGGCACCGCTATGAGCCGGGTCGATGAAATTCTGGCGCAAAACCGCCGCGACTCCGAGCGGGGCTACCGTGACCGGGCACTGCGCATGTATCCGCACATTTGCGGCCGTTGTGGCCGCGAGTTCAGCGGCAAGCGCCTGAGCGAGCTCACCGTGCACCACCGTGACCACAACCATGACAACAACCCGCCCGACGGCTCCAACTGGGAACTGTTATGCCTGTACTGCCATGACAACGAGCACCAGCGTCAGGTGGACCTGCACTACCAGAAAGACGAAGCCGCCGGCCAGAAAGGCCCGCAGCAAACCTACAAAGGACTGGCCGGGCTGGCCGACCTGCTGAAAAAGCCCTGATGTACACATGTAAAAACGGCTGCCAATGGGCAGCCGTTTTTTAGTCCGGTTAGCGCTCGTGCAAAGCCTTGCCGTCACGAAAGTACGCATGGGTCTTGCTCAGCACCAGCGGGCTCAG
>CAZMLX010000087.1:0-9623 GCA_964567275.1 uncultured Thiopseudomonas sp.
CCCTGCATCAAGTGAGGAATGACGGGGGTATAGCTACTCCTCCCTAACCCTAAACCACGCCGCATACAAAGCCGGCAAGAACAGCAGAGTCAAGGCAGTAGCCACCACCAGCCCGCCCATAATGGCTACCGCCATCGGGCCAAAAAACACGCTGCGCGACAGCGGAATCATCGCCAGCACCGCCGCCATGGCGGTCAGCACGATGGGCCGGAAGCGGCGCACCGTGGCATCGACAATCGCCTGCCACTGGCTATGGCCGGCACGGATATCGGTTTCAATCTGGTCCACCAGAATCACCGAGTTACGCATGATCATGCCCGACAGGGCGATGGTGCCCAGCAGGGCAATAAAGCCGAACGGTTTGCCAAACAGCAGCAAAAACAGCGTCACGCCGATCATGCCCAGCGGAGCGGTCAGCAGCACCATGAACATGCGTGAAAAGCTGCGCAGCTGGATCATCAGCAGCGTCATCACCACCAGCAAAAACAGTGGCATACCGGCCGCCACCGACTTGCCGCCCCGTTCGGAGTCCTCCACAGCACCGCCAATTTCCAGCAGATAGCCGGACGGCAGTCGGGCACGGATGTCATCCAGTTGCGGGCTGATGGCAGCAGTCAAATCCACTGCTTGCTGGTTGCCATACACATCGGCCCGCACGGTCACCGTTGGCAGGCGGTTGCGGTGCCAGATAATGCCTTCCTCAAAGCCGTATTCCAGCTCGGCCACCTGCGACAGCGGGATATGGGTGCCCAGTGCGGTCGGAATAGACAACTGCGGCAGATTACCCAGGTCGGCCCGGTCCTGTTCCGAGCCACGCAGCAGAATTTCGATCAGCTCGTTGTCTTCACGAAACTGGCTGACCGGCGTACCGGACAGCGCACCCTGCAAAAAACGGGCGATATCGGAGCTGCTGGCTCCCAGCGCACGGGCACGGTCCTGGTCGATATTCAGGCGCACCACCTTGTTAGGCTCCTCCCAGTCCAGATGCACATTGCTCAGGTGCGGATTGTTGCGCATCACCGCTGCCACCTCGCGGGCATATTGGCGCACCACGTCGATATGCTCGCCCGACACCCGGAACTGCACCGGATAGCCCACCGGCGGGCCGTTTTCCAGCCGGATCACCCGGCCACGCAGGTGCGAGTAGTCGTTGTGCAGCCGCTCGATCAACCAGCTGCGCAGCCGCTCGCGCTGCTCAAGGTCTTCGGTCAGCAATACAAACTGGGCAAAACTGGTGGCCGGCAGTTGCTGGTCCAGCGGCAGATAAAAGCGGGGCGAACCGGTGCCCACATAGGCCACATAGTTGAGCAGGCCGTCCTGCTGCGCCAGCTCGGCCTCCAGCCGTTTGACTTCGGCCTGGGTGGCGGTAAAGGAACTGCCCTCGGCCAGCTTGAGATCAATCAGCAGCTCGGGGCGGTTGGAATCCGGGAAAAACTGCTTGGGCACCAGGCCAAAACCGGCAATGGACACAGCAAAGGCCACCACCGTCAGCACAATCACCACCCAGCGATGGCTCACACACCAGCTGACCACCGCCCGCACCCGCAGGTAAAAGGGCGTGGCATAGGGGTTATGCTCGCCCTTGGTGCTGCCGTGTTTTTCCGCCTTGATACGGCCCAGATCCGGCAACAGCTTGTCGCCCAGATAGGGCACAAACAGCACCGCTGCAAACCAGGACACCAGCAGCGACAGCGCCACTACCTCAAAAATGGCACGGGTGTACTCGCCCACGCTCGACTGGGCGGTAGCAATCGGCAAAAAGCCGGCGGCGGTAATCAGCGTGCCGGTCAGCATGGGAAAGGCGGTACTGGTCCAGGCAAAGCTGGCAGCCCGCACCCGGTCCCAGCCCTGCTCCATCTTGATGGCCATCATCTCCACGGCAATGATGGCGTCGTCCACCATCAGCGCCAGCGCCAGCACCAGCGCACCCAGCGAAATGCGGTGCAGGCCGATGTCGAAGTAATGCATCAGGGTAAAGGTCAGCGCCAGCACCAGCGGAATGGAAAAGGCCACCACCAGTCCGGTGCGCAGCCCCAGCGAGAAAAAACTCACCAGCAGTACAATCGCCAGCGCCTCGATCAGCACCTGTACAAACTCGCCCACGCCCCGCTTGACCGCCGTCGGCTGGTCCGAGACGGTATGCAGCGCCATGCCCAGCGGCAGCTCGTTTTGCAGGCGGGTCAGGGTTTCTTCCAGCGCCCGCCCCAGCACCAGAATGTCGCCGCCCTGCTTCATGGACACGGCAATGCCCAACGCATCCTCGCTCATAAAGCGCATGCCCGGCGCAGCCGGATCATTGAAGCCACGCTGCACCTCGGCCACATCGCCCAGCCGCAGGGTGCGGTCGCCAATGCGCACCGGAAAATCACGGATCTCGCGCACCGAGTCAAAACGTCCGCTGATACGCAGCTGGATACGGTCGCTGCCGGTTTCATAAAAACCGGTACCGGCCACCGCATTCTGCGCATCCAGCGCCTGCTGCACCTGCAACAACGACACGCCCAGGCTGGCCAGCCGGGCATTGGCAATTTCAATCCAGATCTTTTCTTCCTGCAAACCAATCAATTCCACCTTGCCTACGTCCCTGACCCGTTGCAGCTCCAGCTGCAGACGCTCGGCATAATCCTTGAGCACCGCATAGTCGTAGCCGGCGCCGGTCAGCGCATAGATGTTGCCAAAGGTGGTGCCGAACTCGTCATTGAAAAACGGCCCCTGCACCTCGCGTGGCAAGGTATGGCGAATATCGGCAATCTTTTTGCGGATCTGGTACCACAGCTCCGGCACATCCTTTGAGCGCATGCTGTCGCGGGCGGCAAAAATCACCTGCGACTGGCCGGGGCGGGAAAACGAGACAATTTTTTCAAACTCACCGGTTTCCATCAGCTTTTTTTCAATGCGCTCGGTAACCTGGCGTGACACTTCCCCGGCAGTAGCACCCGGCCAGCGGGTATCGATTACCATCGCCTTGAAGGTAAAGGGCGGGTCTTCGCTCTGGCCCAGCTTGCCGTACGACAGGGTGCCCGCCAGCATGATCACCAGCATGGCAAACAGCACCAGCGGGCGGTTTTGCAGCGCCCAGGCCGACAGGTTGAACTTCATGGCTGCGCCCCGTTACCGATGGGCAGCGGCCGGTTGTCAGGGTCCAGCGCCCGTACCGGCTGGCCCTCCAGCAGCAGGTGCACACCGGCCATCACCACCCAGTCACCGGCCTGCAAACCGTCCTCGACAATCACATGCTGGGCATCATAACTGCGCATGCGCACCGGCTGCGGACGCACCTGGCCCTGCTCCGCATCAAACAGCCAAACCTGCGACTGGCCGTCACGGGCCGTAATCGCCGACAAGGGCACAAACCAGGCCTGGCTGCTGCGGCCACTGATATAAACACGGGCACTTTGCCCCAACCCGGCTTCGGCATCGCCCAGACTGACCCGGGCGCCATAGGTGCGCGACCTTGGGTCGGCCGCCTGCGCCAGCTCGCGGATTTCGCCCGCCAGCCGCACATCGGGCTGGTTCAGCAGGGTGACCTCCACCGGCTGCCCCATGGCAAAACCGGCAAAGCCCTGCTCGGGAATGCTGAACTCCACCTCGCGCGGGCCGTCCTCGGCCAGCACAAACACCGGCTGACCGGCTGCCACCACCTGCCCGGCCTCGGCCAGCGTACTGGCAATAATGCCGTCTGCCGGCGCCAGCAAACGGCCATAATCCAGCTGGTTACGGGCATTGGCCAGCGCCGCCTGCGCCTGCTGGCGACGGGCCGCAGCACTTTTCAAAGCGGTTTGCAGGCTGTCCAGCTGCGACTGGCTAAGCAGGTCACGCTCATAGAGTTTGCGATAGCGCTCCAGCTCCGAACTGGCCAGCGCCACCGCCGCTTCGGCGTCGGCCAGCTGCGCCCGCATGGCTTGTACCTGCAACTGCAAATCGGCCGGGTCCAGCTCGGCCAACAGCTGCCCCTGCTTCACCCGGTCACCGGTTTGCACAACACGCTGCAAAACCTTGCCACCCACACGAAACGCCAGTTCCGGCTGAAAGCGGGCCCGCACCTCGCCCGGATACACCGCAGCACCGGACTCGGCCGGCTGCGGATGCATCACCAGCACCGGTCGTGGCGGCAACACCTGCTCCTGCGCCTGATCACAACCTGCCAGCCCCACCCACGCCAGCACCATCGCCAGCCACACACTACCTCTGGTTTTCATTGCATTCCTGCCTGCACGGTTATCGACGCCGGCCGTTACCGCAGCGGCATCTTATAAAGGAATGGAGAATACCCCAGCACGCCGCTGGCGGCACCTGTTCGCTGCCGACAGCCAGACAGTCTTTTTTTGCAGAGGAAAAACTTAAACCGGTGATTGCCAAAAATTGAAAACGTTATAACATAACGTTTCCATTCAACCCCCAACCCAAGGCACACCCGTGAAAACCCTACCCTCCCTCCCGCTGCGTACAGCGGCATTGTCACTGGCTCCCTGGCTGACTGCGGCCGCCCATGCCGCTGCCGGACAGCTACAACTGGAACCGGCCCTCATTCATGCCAACCCCCTGTCGGGCAGCCCAACCCGCATGACCACCCCGGCCGAACTCATCACCGCTGACCAGCTGGCCGCCAACGCCAAAGCCACGCTGGGCGAAACCCTGGATCACCTGCCGGGAGTACGAGGCAGCGCCTTTGGTGCCGGCGCCAGCCGTCCGGTTATCCGTGGCATGGACGGCGCCCGGGTCAAGGTACTCAGCGACGGCATTGACGTGCTCGACGCCTCCACCCTGAGTGCCGACCATGCCGTCACTACAGAGCCACTGCTGCTGCAACACATCGAAGTGCTGAAAGGCCCGGCCACTCTGCTCTATGGCGGCGGCGCCATAGGGGGCGTGGTCAATCTGCTGGACAGCAAGATACCCGCCCGGCTACCCGACAACGGCCATGCGCTCCAGCTGGGCTGGCAAGGCAATACCGTCGCCCATGACAGCACGGCCCAAGCCGGAATAACGCTGGGTCTCGGCCCGCTGGCCCTGCGTGCCGAAGGACTCAAGCGCAATGCCGATGCCTACCGTCTGGCCGGCCACGAGGACGGTTCCCGCTCCCGTCGCCAAACCGGCTCTTACAACGACACAGACACCGCCAGTCTGGGTGCCAGCTGGATCAGCGCCAACGGCTACACCGGCCTGGCCTATACACGGCAGGCCAATGTGTACGGATTGCTGGCCCATGAACACGGCCACTGCCACACCCACGGCAGCCACTGGCATTGCGGCAGCCATGGCCACGGTCATGACCACGATCACGGCGACGGCACGCCCTATATCGACATGCTGCAAAAGCGCTGGGACCTGCGCTCCGATTACAGCGACCCCATGACCGGCCTGAGCCGCATCAAGCTGCGCATCGGGCACAGCGATTACCAGCATGCGGAAATAGAAGGCGGCAGTGTCAGCACCCGCTTTGACAGCCGCTCAACCGACGCCCGGCTGGAGCTGACCCACCAGCCGCTATGGGGCTGGCGGGGCGTACTGGGTGGCCAGACCCTGCGCCGGGACTTTGAAGCCACGGGCGAAGAGGCCTACGTGCCCCACAGCCTGACCCACAACCAGGCACTGTTTGTGCTGGAGGAATACCAGCATGGCAATTGGCGTTACGAACTGGGTTTGCGCCACGAATGGCAGGCTATTGAGGTCAGGTCCGGGCAAAAAAATCGCAACCATGCAGGAACCTCGCTGTCCCTGGGCACCGTCTGGCAATGGCGGCCCGGTTACCAGATCACCGCTTCGGTGTCCCGCTCGCAGCGATTGCCGGTGGCCGAAGAGCTGTATGCATACGGCCCCCACGCCGCCAGCCGTACCGTTGAAATCGGCAACCCCAACCTGAACAAAGAAACCTCACACAACCTGGAACTGGGCCTGCACAAAACCCTGGGGCAGGTTACCTTTGACCTGTCCCTGTTCCAGAACCGCATCCAGGACTATATCCATGGCGCCGATACCGGTGAACGCCCCGGCTCGGGCTACCGGATCATTGAATACCGCCAGCAAGATGCCCGCTTTCGCGGCGCCGAAGCCCGGCTGGACTACCACTTCAACAACGGCCTGAACGCCGGCCTGAGCGGCGACCATGTGCGTGGCACACTGCGTAACGGCAAGGGCAATCTGGCCCGGATTCCTGCTGACCGCATCGGCCTGCACCTGTCGCATGCCCTGACCGGCTCGCTCGATGGCAGCCTCAACCTGTACCGCACGTTGCGCCAGGGCCACCTTGCCGACCATGAACGCAAAACCTCCGGTTACACCCTGCTCAATGCCAGTCTGGCCTACCATGGCCAATACCAGAGCGCCGGCTACACCCTGTTTGCACGCGGCGACAACCTGCTCAACCGCAAAGCCCGTGAACACACCTCCTTTATCAAGGATCAGGTGCAACTGCCCGGGCGCAACCTGACGCTGGGGGTGAAACTGAGTTTTTAGCGGCCGCCCGGCACCACGCACCTGATTGGCGCCAGCGTTTCAGCCCCGCCCTCAATACAGGTCCGTACGATACCGCCCCTGCTGTTGCAAAGCCTGGAACCCGCTGCTGCCCAGCAGCTGTTCCAGCGTGCTTTCCACACTGCGGCCCATGCCCTGCAAACTGCCGCACAGGTAGATCACTGCGCCGTTGTCCAGCCATTCCAGCAGACGGGCCTGATGGGTGCGCAGGCAGTCCTGCACGTAGGCGGGTTTCTGCGGATGGCGGGAAAACGCCAGGTTCAGGTATTGCAACTGGCCGCTCATCAATGCCTGTTCGTTTTCTTCGGCCAGAATGGTGTCGGTGTTCGGGCAGCGCTCGCCAAACAGCAGCCAGTTATGGCTACCCGCCGGGCGGGACTGCAAATGGCCACGCAAACCGGCCAGGCCACTGCCGGCACCAATAAAAATGGCCGGTACCTCATCATCCGCATAAAAAGCGGGCTTGGCGCACACCTGAAACACAATCTGCTCGCCGGCAGCCAGGGTTTGGCACAGCCAGCCGCTGCACTGCCCGGCCAGCCGCACAATCAGCTCCAGCGTATCGCCGCAGGCGCTGGCAATGGAGTATTCGCGCCCTGCCAGCTGCGGGTTGTTAAACGGCCGCAGCCGCAAGGTGTCGCCGGCTTGCCAGCGGGCATCGTGCACGCTGAAGCGCAGCAAAAACAGGCCGGGGCTGGCACTGTCCGGGTTCAGACACAGGCGCTCAACCAGGGTGGCACTGTATTCGTCCCGGTTGGCCGGCGCATCGTCAATCGCCAGCAAAAACCGCTGCGCCAGGCTGGCATGCCAGGCGGAAATGTCGTGCGGGTGCCCGCTGTCTACCGTCAGCAGCGGCCAGGCCAGCTGGGCACCACGGTCCAGCAGCGCCTGCTGCAACTGGCGGGCAAACTGGCAAAACAATGCATAACGGCGGTCGCCCAGCCCCAGCACCTGAATGCTGGCATGGGACAAATCCAGCTGCGCCGGCAAACGGCCCAGAAACGAACGCACATGGTCCGGTGGCTGGCCTTCATCATAGGTGCTGGCCACATACAGCTGCGTGCGGCAGCTTTGCAAATGGTCAACGGTAATCTGCTCCAGCGGCAGGCACAGCACACTGTGACCGGCGGCCTGAAGCGTCTGTTGCAGCTGCTTTGCCAGCTGCTCGGCGGTGCCCGACTGGCTGGCCCAGCCCAGCAACAGGCTGTCAGCCGCCACCGCAACCGCAGCAGCGGGCCAGCGCCGGCGCCGGCGCTGCCAGATCCAGCCACACACGGCCAGATAGGCCAGCAACAAAACAGCCGCCCAAAACAGGCGGCTGTAATCTGTAGTCAGCAGATCCATGCAGCTTAGGGAGCCATGACTTCAAGGGTGGCGGTGTAGCTGTCACGGCGCTGGCTAACCTGCGTGCTGCCTGTTACCGGCTGGCTGCTGACCGCTTCCATCCAGTACATGCCGGCTTCTGGCCAGGTCACGCTGAACTCGCCCTTGGCGTCAGTGGTCAGCTCAAGTTCCTCCAGGTTGTCACGGTAGCGGATGCCTTCACGGATCAGCGTTACCTTGACATCAGCCGCAGGCTTGCCGTCCAGCAGGAAAGCAAAACGGGCTGCGTCGCCCGCCACCAAATCATTGGGGTGCGTTACAGGAGCCAGTTCCAGACCTTTACCGGTGGCTTTCAGCACCTGTTCGGTGGGCGCACCCGAGGTTACAAACACTTCCATGCGGCTGGACGTCTGGGTGACTTGCAGTTTTTCAGCCTTGGCCGGAATGGCAGCTTTCAGGTCTTCCAGCTTGCCGGACCAGCGCTTGCGCTCGCCGTTTTCTTCATAGCTGGCAAACAGGCCCTGGTTGGCAATTGCCAGTTTCCAGGTACCTTTCTGGTCCAGCTCGACATCAAAGGTGCTGCGGTAACGGCCGGTGTTGCCGAACTGCGGCTGGGCCAGGCTGCCGTCAGGGCGCAGGATTTCCAGGTTGGCACGGGGGCGCTGCATGGGCTGGGGGGCCGGCTTGCCATCGGCAGCCGCAGGCGGCTGTGCACCCGGACGGGCAAACGGCTGGCCTACGCCTTCAATTTGCAGCGGAAAGTGCTCAAAGTAAAAAATGTCGTTGGACACCGCCGCATCCACGGTCACCCAGGGCGCATCGCCCGACAGAATGGTGGCCGACGGCAGCATCCAGGCACGGTGGGCATGGGCAGAAAATGACAGGCAGGTGGCCAGCGTCAGCAGGCCCAGTTTGGTAAAGGTTTTCATCAATCAAATCCTCAAGGGGTCAGAGTGGCCGCAACCCGGCCCAGTTCGTGAGAGCCGGCAGCTTCGCCGGTTTGCGGCTGACTAATCGGCCATTGCAGCGGAATGCGCAGCAGCTCGCGGCCACCCACTTCGCGGGCGGCTTCCACCAGCAGCTGAAACTCGCCATCCTGCAAGCCTTTCAGCGCATCATCGCCGGCATTGAAGGTCAGGGTGTGTACGCCCGGCGCCCGGGTGGCAGCACTGACGCCATCCACCGGAAACTCCAGCGTACGACCGCTGCGACGCCACCACTGGCGCATATCCTTGAGCCATTTTTCGCCTTCGTTATCCTTCATCTTGGTGTCGTACCAGACGTTCAGGTTGGCCACATGCTGGCCGTTCTGCTCCAGCCACAGCGCCACATAAGGGCGGTGATATTCGGCCACGTCCAGCCGGGGAATCTCGACCTCAATGTCCATCTGGGCTGCCTGCAGCAGCGGGCTGGCGGTCAACAGCGCCAGCGGTAAAAACAGTTTTCGCATGAGTCTTCCTTTTAATGAATAAACAGCAGCATCACCAGCAAGGGGATCAGCGCACCGGCCAGTGTAAGCGGCCAGGTCCAGGCCTGACGACCGGCCTGGCGCACCAGCAACCACAGCCCGGTCAAGCTGAACACCACGCACACCACCGCAAAGCCGTCAATAAACCACGACCAGAGCACGCCGGTGTGGCGGCCCTTGTGCAGGTCATTAAAGTAGGCAATCCAGCCCCGGTCGGTAACCTCGTACAGCAGCTCGCCGCTGTCCAGATCAACACTGAGCCAGCCGTCACCACCCGGGCGGGGCAATGGCAGATACAGCTCGTCGTCACTCCATTCCAGATTGCGCCAGTCCAGCCGCTTGCCCACCGTCCGCTCCA
>CAZMLX010000088.1:0-1029 GCA_964567275.1 uncultured Thiopseudomonas sp.
GGGCGATCATGCGCTGCGCTTCCACACCCAGCTGGGCTATGCGGAAAGCTATGGCTCCACCAGCCGCCTGCCGTTCTACGAGCACTACTACGCCGGCGGCTTTGATTCGGTGCGCGGTTTCCGTGACGGCACCCTGGGGCCGCGCAGTACCTATCACGTCAATGACCCCGACCAGGACTTCCTGCCGTTTGGCGGCAACGTGCTGGTACAGGGAGGCGTTGAGTGGATTTTCCCGATGCCGTTCGTCAAGGACCAGCGCTCCATCCGCAGCTATGCGTTCTGGGATGTGGGTAATGTGTTTGATACCAATTGCAGCAAGGCGCAAAAACAGCGCAATGAAAGCGGTTGCAGCATCAACGCCAGTGAGCTGGCCAGCTCGGTGGGCGTGGGCCTGACCTGGGTAACGGCCATGGGCCCCCTGAGTTTCAGCATTGGCCGCCCGCTGAAAGAGCCTGACAATTCAAAAACCCAATTCTTCCAGTTCACACTGGGCCAGACATTCTGATTGCCAACGGAGCAGCAGATGGTTGGCATGGCTGCTTACAATTATTATTCAAGGAGTTGCATCATGCGTAAATTTGTTCACACGGCTATTTTTTCCGGTCTGCTGCTGGCAGGCGGTGCTGCAGTTGCCGACACCAAAATTGCCGTACTGGATTATCAGATGGCGCTGCTGGAATCCGATGCAGCGAAGAAATACGCTGTCGACTCGGAAAAGAAATTTTCTCCCCAGCTGAAAAAACTGCAGGCACTGGAAGCCGACGCCAAGCGTCTGCAAGAGCGCCTGATGAAAGACGGCGAGAAAATGCAACAGGCCGAGTTTGAGCGTCTTGAGCTTGAGCTCAAGCAAAAAGCCCGTGACTTCCAGGTGCAGTCCCAGGAGCTGAACGACGCCAAAGGCAGCGCCGACAACGACATTCTGCAAAGCCTCAAGCCCAAGCTGGACAAGGCTGTTGAAGAAGAGCTGAAAGCCGGCAACTATGACCTGGTGATTGACCGTAACGCCGTGGTTGACGTCAAGCCCCAGCT
>CAZMLX010000088.1:1039-1624 GCA_964567275.1 uncultured Thiopseudomonas sp.
CCTGCGTGTCATCGAACGTGTCAACAAAATGCGTTAAGGGCGGGTTATGAAGTCTTTCTCCCTGGCCGAGCTGGCCGAGCGTACCGGCGCCGAGCTGCGTGGCGATGCGTCCCGGCTGATCAGCGGGCTGGGCACCCTGCATAACGCAGGGCCGGCCCAGCTGGCGTTTCTGGCCAATGCCAACTACCGCAAACAGCTGGCTGAAACTGCAGCCGGAGCGGTGTTGTTGCGGGCGGCAGATGCTGACGGTTTTCAGGGAGACTGCCTGATTGTTGCCGACCCCTATCTGGCTTATGCCGGCCTGTCGCACCTGTTTGACCGCAAACCGGTGGCCGCTGCCGGCATTCACCCCAGTGCGGTGGTTGATCCGCAGGCGCAGGTGGCGGCATCGGCCAGCGTCGGACCGGGTGTGGTGATCGAAGCCGGCGCCGTGATTGGCGAGCAGGTGGTGCTGGGCGCTTACACCGTAGTGGGCGCCCGCAGCCGTATCGGTAACGGTGGCTGGCTGGCCCCCCGGGTAACCCTGTACCACGATGTGGTGATTGGCGAGCGGGTGGTGATCCAGTCCGGTGCCGTGATTGGCGG
>CAZMLX010000088.1:1634-9536 GCA_964567275.1 uncultured Thiopseudomonas sp.
CCAGCAGCAGGGCCAGTGGCAAAAAATTGCCCAGATTGGCGGCGTCACCATTGGCGACGACGTGGAGATTGGAGCCAATACCACCATCGACCGGGGTGCGCTGGACGATACCCGCATCGGCAATGGCGTCAAGCTCGACAACCAGATCATGATTGCCCACAACGTTGAAATTGGCGACCACACCGCCATGGCGGCCTGTGTCGGCATTTCCGGCAGTACCAAAATTGGCCGCCACTGCATGCTGGCCGGCGGTGTTGGCCTGGTGGGGCATATCGAGCTGTGCGATAACGTATTTGTCACCGGCATGACCATGGTCACCCATTCGATTACCGAGCCGGGTGCCTACTCGTCCGGTACCGCCATGCAGCCGGCCGGCGACTGGAAAAAGAATGCGGTCCGCTTCCGTCAGCTGGATGATCTGGCCCGGCGCATCAAGGGGCTGGAAAAAAATATGGAACAGTCGCAGAATAAGCCCCTTTGATCTGGGGGCTTTCAAGGCCAGATTTTTTGTCCCGGAGGGACACCTATTCAAATAAGGTTTGTTTATTCATGTTGGACATTAACGAGATCCGCCAGCTGCTGCCACACCGTTATCCCTTCCTGCTGGTGGACCGGGTCGAGCACCTGGACCTGGAAGAAAAACGCATCCGTGCTTATAAAAACGTGAGCATCAACGAGCCTTTTTTTAACGGACACTTTCCCCAGCACCCGATCATGCCCGGCGTGCTGATTACCGAAGCCATGGCCCAGGCGGCCGGTTTGCTGGGCTTCAAAATGATGAACTCCACCCCGGAAGACGGCACCCTGTACTACTTTGTCGGCTCCGACAAGTTGCGCTTCCGTCAGCCGGTGGTACCCGGCGACCGTCTCGACCTGGAAGCCCGCTTCATCAGCGTCAAGCGCGGCATCTGGAAGTTCGACTGCCGTGCCACCGTGGGCGACGCTCTGGTTTGTTCAGCCGAAATCATCTGTGCGGAACGCAAACTATGAGTCTGATTGACCCTCGCGCCATTATCGATCCCGCAGCGCGGCTGGCGGACAACGTCCGTGTCGGCCCCTGGACCCTTATCGGTCCGGATGTGGAGATCGGCGAGGGTACCGAGATTGCCTCCCATGTGGTGATCAAGGGGCCGACCGTGATCGGCCGTGACAACCGGATTTTCCAGTTTTCCAGCGTCGGTGAAGACACTCCCGACCTCAAGTACAAGGGCGAGCCGACCCGTTTGGTGATTGGTGACCGCAACGTCATCCGCGAGGGTGTTACCCTGCACCGGGGCACGGTACAGGACCGCAGCGAAACCACCATTGGCAACGACAACCTGCTGATGGCTTATGTGCATGTGGGCCATGACAGCGTGATTGGCAATCACTGCATTTTGGTCAATAACACCGCACTGGCCGGCCATGTGCATGTGGGTGATTACGCCATCCTGTCGGGCTACACCCTGGTGCACCAGCACTGCCGCATCGGCCCTTACAGCTTTTCCGCCATGGGGACAGCCATTGGCAAGGACGTGCCCGCTTTTGTGATGGTGGCTGGCAACCCCGCCGAAGCCCGCAGCATGAACTTTGAAGGCATGCGTCGTCGTGGCTTTAGCCCCGAAACCCTGCAAGCCCTGCGTCGCGCCTACAAACTGGTCTACCGCAGCGGGCTGACCGTTGATGAAGCCCTGGAACAGCTGGCCGCCAGTGCCGCACAGTTTCCACAGGTGGCCCTGTTCTGCGACTCCATCCGCCAGGCTACCCGCGGCATCACCCGTTGATGGCCAGGCCGCTCAAGGTCGCACTGGTTGCCGGTGAGGCATCGGGCGACATTCTCGGCTCGGGCTTGATGCAGGCCCTGCGCAGGCAACATCCCAACATTGAATTTATTGGCGTCGGCGGCCCGCTGATGGAAGCCTGTGGCCTGCAATCCTTTTTTCCGATGGAGCGTCTGGCCGTGATGGGGCTGGTCGAGGTGCTGGGCCGGCTGCGTGAACTGCTGCGCCGGCGCAAGGAACTGACGGCCTGGCTGCTGGAGCAGCAGCCGGATGTGTTCATCGGCATTGATGCACCCGATTTCAATCTGGACCTTGAGCTCAAACTGCGCCAGCAGGGCATCAAGACCGTGCATTACGTGAGCCCCTCGGTATGGGCCTGGCGGCAGAAACGGGTACTTAAGATCCGTGAAGCCTGTGACCTGATGCTGTGTCTGTTGCCTTTTGAAGCCAAATTCTACGAAGAACACCAGGTGCCGGTGCACTTTGTCGGTCACCCGCTGGCCGACAGCATTGCACTGGAAAATGACCCGTTGACAGCCCGCCAACAGCTGGGCCTGCCGGCGGATGCCAAGGTGGTTGCCCTTATGCCGGGTAGCCGGGGCGGTGAAGTCCGGCGGCTGGGCGAGCTGTTTTTGCATAGCGCCCAACTGTTGCACCAGCGTCATCCCGGGCTGCAGTTTGTGCTGCCCGCAGCCAATGCGGCTCGCAAGGAGCAACTGGAGCAGTTGCTGGCCGCTTTTCCCGGCTTGCCGGTGAAACTGCTCGATGGCCAGTCGCAGCTGGCATTGCAGGCCTGTGATGCGGTGCTGATTGCATCCGGCACCGCCACGCTGGAGGCCATGCTGTTCAAGCGGCCGATGGTGGTGGCTTATCGGCTGGCCTGGCTGACCTATCGCATTCTCAAGCTGATGGTGAAAAGCCGCTACTTTGCGCTGCCCAATCTGTTGGCCGGCGAGGGGCTGGTGCCGGAGTTTATCCAGCATGCGGCTACGGCTGAGCATTTGGCTGCTGCCATTGAGCAGCAGCTGACGGATGGGAGCCGGCAGACGGCCCGTTTTTTGGAGTTGCATCAGTTGATGCGGCGGGATGCTTCTGCGCAGGCTGCGGGGGCGGTGTTGCGGTTGGTGTGAGTTTTTTGGGCTTTTGCTTTTGCTTTGGTTTTGGTTTTGGTTTTGGTGTGGCTTTGGTGTGGCTTTGGTGTGGCAGGCCGGGCGGGGCGCTGCGCAAAGCTGCGCTGCCACGACCGCCTTTGGGGCGTTCATGGCGCTAAGGCTTTGCTCCGGCCCCGCCCGGCCTGCGGTGACACCGTGCCGTGGTGGGGAGGTGGCCCGGCTTTGCCGGGCTGCTGTCGCTTGTTATCGCGCGGGTTGATGCGGTTTGATTCGGACTGTGGTCACCCAGCTTGATCCAGATCCGTCATCACCTGGCTTTGTCGAGGTCGTCATGGTCCGACTTGATCCAGATTCGTCATCACCCGACTTGATCGGGTGATCTCTGGCAGAATGGCCTTGATGTCTCTGCTTCTCTCGGAACAGCACCTCTTGCCCAACCCCCGTCATTCTGCGCGGAGCGAAGCGGAGTCGCAGAATCCACAGGAGTCTGGATCCTGCAATTGCGCTTTGCTGCATGCAGGATGACGGTACGTCTGTCATTCCGTGTGTAACCTGGTTCCGACGCAGAATCCATGGGGTTTGTGCCGGCTTTGGTGTGGCAGGTGCTTGGGTGTTTTTATCTGGAATTTGTTATGCAAACCGATTTGTTTGAGTTGCCGGCGGGTGTGTTGGTGGCGGGGGTTGATGAGGTGGGGCGTGGGCCGTTGTGTGGGCCGGTGATTACGGCGGCGGTGATTCTTGACCCGGATCGCCCGATTGAGGGGTTGAAAGATTCGAAGAAGCTCACTGAGAAAAGGCGTGAGGCGCTGGCGGTGCAGATTCGTGAGCAGGCGCTGGCCTGGTGTGTGGCCCGGGCTGATGTGGACGAAATCGATCGGCTCAATATTTTGCATGCCACTATGCTGGCCATGCGCCGGGCGGTGGAGGGCTTGAGCATTCAGCCGCAGCTGGCTCTGATTGATGGCAATCGCTGTCCGCAGTTGGCGGTGCCCTGTGAGGCGGTGGTCAAGGGCGATGACCGGGTGCAGGCCATTGCCGCCGCATCGATTCTGGCCAAGGTAACCCGTGACCATGAAATGCTGGAGCTGGATCGCCAGTACCCCGGCTATGGCATTGCCGGGCACAAGGGCTATCCAACTCCGCAACACCTTGAGGCGCTGGCCCGGCTGGGGGCTACCCCCATTCACCGGCGCTCGTTCAAGCCGGTGCAGCAGGCTTTGCTCAGTCCCTGATTTGCAGTTCCCGTGATTTGATATAGATGTAGCGGATTTTTTCGTACTCGAAGGGCGAGTTGAGCTGGCCGTATTCCATTTCGGTGATAGAGCGGGTGTCGACGACCTGTAACAGGTGCAGTTCGGGGTTGTGGACAGCGGCCCGGTTGTAGCGTAGCCAGTCGGCCCGTTGCGACAGGCTCATGTCGGCCAGTGTGCCGCCGCCGTCACGCAGGCTGGATGGCCCGAGCAAGGGCAGCATCAGGTAAGGGCCGGGACGAACGCCGTAATGGCCGAGGGTTTGGCCAAAGTCCTCATTGAATTTTTCCAGTCCCATTTTGGTGGCCGGGTCCCAGACGCCGCCTACACCCAGAATGCTGTTGAACAGAAAGCGGGCGGTGCTGTGCATGGCCCGTTTGCCCTTGAGTTGCAGCAGGCTGTTGAAGGTGGTTGGAATTTCGTTGAGGTTGGCGAAAAAGTTGCTGACGCCGGTACGTACGGGCCGGGGCGTGACCCGGCGATAACCGTCCACCATCGGCAGAAAGACATACTGGTCAAAACGATAGTTGAAATGGTAAATGCGGCGGTTCAGCGGCTCCAGCGGGTCATAAACGCTCAGCGCCTGCAGGGTGGAGCGTTCAAAGGAGTATTGCTCCAGCTCGGGACGAAACTCCAGGCTGTGCAGGGGCTGTTTGAACAGCGGGGCGTCCGGCTCGTCGGCCAGCGCAGGAAGAGGCAGTAACAGCCACAGTGCCAGCAGTCTGGATTTAGTCATGGAGCAGCTCCAGCAGGTCAGCGGTGTTGCGCTGGTAGTTCAGGTTGCCCAGATGCCCGCCCCGTGGATACAGCAGCAAACGCTGGCCCAGTTGCTGTTGCAGCCATTCCAGGTCGCCGTCGCCCAGGATCAGGTCGTCGCTGTTGTGCATAACGTACAGCTGCGGCTGGCTGCGCAAATGCTCGGCCAATGCGGTCAGGCTGGTGTCGTGCACCAGCTGCTGCAGGCTGCCACCCGGCTGGTAATGCTGTTGCCAGAACGGCAGCAGCTGATCGCTCAGGTAGCAATTGAAGTCACACATCAGCGCCCGCTCAAAGTACGGGGTCAGGCTGTGGCGGTCACCGATTTTTTGTGTGGCGGGTGTGATCAGGCCACGCTTGTTGATCAGGTCGGAGGTAAAGCTGATGTCGGTGGCCATCAGCCGGAACATGCTGGCAATCAGCATTGCCAGCTGCTGGTTGTCGAGCCGCTGCTCGGACTGTTGAAACTCGTACAAGACCGCTTCGTTCAGGTCGAAACGGCCCTTGCGCTCGAAAAAGCGTGCCAGCCGTTCAAACAGGCCCTGATAGAAGTCGTGCTCCAGGGTCAGGTCGTCCAGATGGACACGGGCCATCAGGTCCAGGTTGCTGACGGAGGTGTGCAGGTTGACCGGCGGGTTGATCAGCACCACCCGTTTAAAGTTGAGTGCCTGTTGCTGGCTGTCCAGCTGGCTGACAAAGGCGGCATGCAGTCCGCCCAGGCTATAACCGGCCAGCAGGTGATGGCTGACCGGCAGGTGGTCATGGCGCTGGCGGATCAGTTGCATCAGCTGGTACAGCTCGCCGGCATCCAGCGGCGAGTAGCCGGGGGTGGCATGGCGGGAAGCGCCCACCATAAAGTCATAGCTGGTGGGCGATGAAATCTGTACCACATGATAGCCGGCGCCATACAAGAGTTTTTTCAGAAACTCCATGCTGCTGGCGTCATAACGGGCGCCGGTGCCGGCAATCAGAAAAACCATGGGTGCCTGGCGTTTTTGCCAGGCCAGCCGGTACTTGAAACGCTTGACCGGCCAGAAGTTGCCCGGTAACCGCTGGGCACGTTGTGGCCGCAGGTTGAGGCTGTAGTCTTTTTGGCGGATTTGCCGGTCAGCGGGCAGGGCGGGCATCAGTGCGGCGGGGGTGCCGGCAATGGTGGCCTCGAAGGGGTTGTCCAGCGGGTAACCGTAGTCGCCGGCCGATAGCAGCGGCGAGACCAGCAGCAACAGGAACATGAATCGGAACATGACAGGCTTGGACCTCAGAATACCCGGGTGCCCGGGTGAATGCGGCTTTTGTCTTGCGATTCTTCAAGGGTCAGACAATGACAGCTGCTGGGGCTGGGGCCAGACTTGCTGTTGTAGTGGGGCTTGAAGCGAAAATCGGCAAAATTCTGTTGTTTGCAGCTTTGCTTGCAGCGTTTGTAATCGGCGCTGGTGGTGAAGGGTGAGCCGAAAATCAGCAGCAACAGTGCCGCCAGTGCCAGCCATTTGGCCCAGGAGGGGATTTTTTGTTCCAGCTCGGCAAGGTTCATAGGCGGCCTGGCGGGTGAAGTGGCTCAAGACTGCCCATGCGGGCAGCCCTGGTATCAGCTGAACAGGGCTTCCAGCTTGCGCTGGTCGACGGCGAAGGCACGAATGCCTTCGGCCAGTTTTTCGGTGGCCATGGCGTCTTCGTTGTGCGCCCAGCGGAAGGCGGCCTGGTTCAGCTCGATGCGTGGCTCGCCGCTTTGTTGCGCAGACAACTGGCGCTCCAGCGGGCCGTCCAGCGCCGCCAGCTGGCTGATCAGCTCGGGGCTGATGGTCAGGCGGTCACAGCCGGCCAGCGCTTCGATCTGGCCGAGGTTGCGGAAGCTGGCGCCCATCACCACGGTGTTGAAACCATGGGTTTTGTAGTAGCGGTAAATGCGGGACACCGACTGCACGCCGGGGTCGTCCAGCCCGCTGTAATCCTGACCGGTGGACTTTTTATACCAGTCGTAGATGCGGCCAACAAAGGGTGAAATCAGAAACACCCCGGCATCGGCACAGGCGGCGGCCTGGGCAAAGGAGAACAGCAAGGTCAGGTTGGTCTGAATGCCCTGTTTTTCCAGCCGCTCGGCAGCACGGATGCCTTCCCAGGTGGCGGCAATCTTGATCAGAATGCGGTCTTTGTCCAGCCCTTTGGCCTGATAGGCCTCGATCAGTTGCAGTGCGGCGGCATAGGTGGCTGCTTCGTCAAACGACAGGCGGGCATCGACTTCGGTAGAGATCCGGCCCGGAATCAGCCGGCTGATTTCCAGCCCGACTGCCACGGCAAAGGCGGTGGCGGCCTGGGTGGCATTGCCAGGGTGTGCCTCGCGGGCTTGTTGCAACAGACCGGCATACTGCGCTTGCTGTGCCGCCTTGAGCAGCAGTGACGGGTTGGTGGTTGCATCCTGCGGCTTGAGGCTGGCAATCAGGCTGACATCGCCGGTATCGGCTACCAATGTGGTGTATTGCTTGAGCTGTTCGAGTTTGGAAGTCATGAGATTGGTCTTGTGTCAGATTCAAAATTGTTCGACAGATTAGCAGCTGGGCCGGCCAGATGCCACAGCGGCCCTAGCGGCCTTGCAGCACCTCGATGGCCTGATCCAGCACTTGCAGCGGCTGGTCGGTGCGGTGAATGTCGGCCGACAGCAACTGGCGGAAGCGGCGGGCGCCGGGGAAACCCTGGGCAATGCCCAGCAGGTGGCGGGTGACATGCACCACCTTGCCGCCGCTCTGGCAGTGACGCTCAATATAGTCACGCATGGCCCGCATCACCTCGGTACGGGTTTGCGGACTGTGGCCGGGCAGGCCATACAGGCGTTCGTCCACCTCGCGCATCAGCCAGGGGTTGGCATACACCTCGCGGCCCAGCATCACGCCGTCAAAGTGTTCAAGATGCTGCTGGCACTCGTCCAGCGTCTTGATGCCGCCGTTAAGGCTGAACTGCAGGGCAGGGAAGTGCTGGCGCAGCTGGCGGGCAATGTCATAGCGCAGCGGCGGCACGTCACGGTTCTGCTTG
>CAZMLX010000089.1:0-1693 GCA_964567275.1 uncultured Thiopseudomonas sp.
ATACGAGTTTGCACTTATAATTCAATAGCTTGTGACGAAACGTCAACAGGCCCTAGGCCTTTTGATACTGAGCGGAATGCTTTTACTCGTGGCAAAGATGATCTCACCACTCAGGGCTTGCAGCTGACAACGGCCGCCAAATTGTTTGCTGACAACAATACCGTGCTGGGCTTTGAGTACCAAAAAGACAAGCTGGAAGCCAAAAAGAACAAAGAATCATCCTTGAAGGTACTATCCCCAGCTAACCCTCCTGCAGTTTCTCTTCCTCTTGAGAAGTCCGAGCAACAGGCTAAACAAGCATTCTGGTCGCTTTTTGCACAGCAACAAATCAAGTTCACCGATGCGCTTGAAGCCAATATAGGGGCTCGCTATTACAGCATTGGCTCACGGCTGAACAAGAGTACAGACCGTCAGACGGTCAGCAAAAGCGACAACCAGCTGGTGGGCTCGGCGTCGCTGGTGTGGCAGTACAACGATATCGGCAGCCTGCGGGCCAATATTGCCCAGGGCTATACTTATCCCAGCCTGACACAACTGTTTTCAGCAGCCCCCGGCAACGGTTCCATCAACTACGGCAACCCGGACCTGAAAGCGGAAAAAGCCACTACCTACGAGCTGGGCTGGCGTTTGCAGGGTCAGCAACTGACTCTGGATGTCACCCTGTATCACAGCCGTGCCAAGGACTTTATCGACAAGATTCGTACTAACAAAGTTTCTAGTGGCTATTACGCTTCAAGTGCATCCTGTAGCGATCGCAATGTCTGTTTTGAGTGGATTAACGCCAATAAGGCCCAGACGACCGGTGCCGAGATCATGGCGGCCTACCAGATTGAAGCCTGGCGCCCTTACGTCAACCTGGGAATCCAGAAGCGCCGCCTGCAGTATGCAACCGGCCTGAAAACCTGGCGTAGCGGTTTGCCGCTGTATCAGGGCCGCGCTGGCGTGCAGTGGCAGGCCACGCCTGAGCTGGAATTTGACTTCTATGCCCGCAGCTATGGCAAATCCCGTCGTCAGGATTACGACAGCAAGGGCGAGCCGGAAAGCCAGCGCACCAGCGCCTACGCCGAATTCAACCTGGCTGCTTACTACCAGCCGGTACCACAGCTGGATATTGCAGTGCAGGCCCTTAACCTGACCAACCGCCGCTACCAGAATCCCGAGGAAGTACCCGCCGCCGGCCGCGCGCTGGATGTGGAGTTCCGCTGGAGGTTCTAAGCGGATTCACAGAATCCGTGGTATCGCAGGCCGGGCAGGGCCGCAGCAACGCCTTTAGCGCCATGAACGCCCGAAGGGCGGTCGTGGCAGCGCAGCGTTGCTGCGGCTCTGCCCGGCCATGATGCGACCCTGCGCCGGCAATGTAGAACATACCCTATGCATGCAGACTATGGATCCTGCAACTTTGCTGCGCAAACCGCAGGATGACGGTAAACGAGGCACTTTGTCGTGCTGCATGCAGGCAATGGATCCTGCGACTTTGCTGCGCAAACCGCAGGATGACGGTAAACGAGGCATCTTGTCGTGCTGCATGCAGACTGTGGATCCTGCAACTTTGCTGCGCAAACCGCAGGATGACGATAAACGAGGCATCTTGTCGTGCTGCATGCAGACTATGGATCCTGCGACTTTGCTACGCAAACTGCAGGATGACGATAAACGAGGCATCTTGTCGTGCTGCATGCAGGCAATGGATCCT
>CAZMLX010000089.1:1793-9386 GCA_964567275.1 uncultured Thiopseudomonas sp.
CTATGCATGCAGACTATGGATCCTGCAACTTTGCTGCGCAAACCGCAGGATGACGACAGAAACTTGCGACAGCAGCCCGGCGTAGCCGGGCCACTCTCTCCCCCGCCACGGTGTTTGCCGGAAGCAGGCGGAGCCGCAGCAACGCCTTTAGCGCCATGAACGCCCGAAGGGCGGTCGTGGCAGCGCAGCGTTGCGAAGTGCTCCACCTGCGCCCCCACACACCACAGGCAAAACCCCCACAACACAGCGCATTGCCCATGGATCCTGCAACTTTGCTGCGCAAACCGCAGGATGACGGTAAACGAGGCATCTTGTCGTGCTGCATGCAGACTATGGATCCTGCAACTTTGCTGCGCAAACTGCAGGATGACGATAAACGAGGCACTTTGTCGTGCTGCATGCAGGTCAGTGGCCGCTACAATCGTGCGGCACAAACCGCAGGATGACGGTAAACGTGGCCCTTAACCCGTAACAGTCATCAACCGGTTGCGACCATTCTGCTTGGCCTGATACAACGCAGCATCGGCCAGCTCAAAAATGCGCTGTTCCGGCTCCAGCCCCTGCGGGATAAAACTCACACCCCCCATACTGATGGTGACATGAGGCGCAGTAGGAGAGTCGGGGTGGGGGAGCTGGCGTTCACGCAGGGTGTCCATGATGCGCTGCCCAACAATCGCCATATCTTCGGCTGTGGTATCGGGCAGCAAAATCACAAACTCCTCACCGCCGTAACGGGCCACCAGATCGGCCGGGCGTTTGGCACAGTTGCGCAGCAGCGTGGCTATTTCCTGCAAAACCCGGTCGCCGGCAGCGTGGCCCTGGCTGTCGTTGTAGCGCTTGAAGTGGTCAACGTCGGCAACCATCAGGCTCATGTTGAGCCCGGCACGCTGGCAGCGGCGCCACTCCTGCTCGTAGGCATGATCGAAATGGCGACGGTTGTGGATGCCGGTCAGACCATCGAGCATGGCGAGCTGCTCCAGCAGGCGGCGCTGGTGAACGATTTGCAGCTGATTGCGTACCCGGGCGCAGACCACGGCCGCATGGAAAGGCTTGCCAATATAGTCGACCGCACCCAGATTCAGGCCTTGCTCTTCATCGGTGGGCGAGTCCAGGGCGGTGATGAAAATCACCGGGATATGGCGGGTGCTGTCCTGGCGCTTGAGCTCGCGGATGACGGCCAGGCCGTCCATGCCGGGCAACAGTACATCAAGCAAAATCAGGTCGGGCTGATGTTCGACGGCCTTGGCCAGCGCCTGTTCGCCATTTTTGGCCAGTACAACACGGTAGTGTTCGCTAAACAGTTCGGTCAGCAACAGGCGGTTTTGTTTTTCATCATCCACTACCAGCAGGGTAAAGGCGTGTGCCGGCATGCCTATCATGGGCTTGTCTCCAGTAACGAGCGCAGGGCGACCAGCTCCAGCAGGGCGTCCTCGTATTCGATATCTTCAGCCAGCTCCTGCATATGCTGTGCTTTGGTGTGCAGGTCAGCGTTGCCGGCCAGTTGCTGTTGTAGCTGGTCCAGCAGAGCCAGGGCGCCGGCATCATCCTGCTCCAGCAGGTGTTGCAGTTCATCCAGCAGGTCGATCAGTTCCGCCGGGCTGGCGCCGGCTGCAGCAGCGGCCGGGGCGGGCGGCTGGCTTGGCTGCTGCAGCTGTGCACAGAGCCGGCCCAGCTGTGCGGACAGCTGTTCCAGTTCGGCCGGGGTGACCGGTGTTTCCCGGGCAAAACTTTCTTCCATGTGCCGGGCCAGTGCCGACAGCTGCATGGCACCAATGGTGGCTGCGCCGGATTTGAGCGAGTGGGCCAGGCGGCGGGCCAGTGGCCAGTCGGGCGTGTGCAGGGCTGCTGCGATGGCGTCGGCACTGTGGCCAAATTCCTGGCTGAAGTTGCCGAGCAGACGCAGGTAGAGTTCGGGCCGGTTCATGCTGTGACCCAGGCCGATGGCGGTGTCGACGCCCTCCAGCTCGGGGATGATGACCGCTTTGCTGGCTTTGTCGGTAGCAGCAGCTTTGGCCGGGGCGGCGGCGGTGCGGTGGGGGATCCAGCGCAGCAGGGCGGCGAACAGGGTGTCGGGGTCGATCGGCTTGGTCAGGTGGTCGTTCATGCCGGCTTCCAGGCTTTGCTCGCGGTCGCCGGCCATGGCGTGGGCGGTCATGGCAAGAATGGGCAGCCGGGCGTGGCGGGCGTTCTGGCGGATCAGGCGGGTGGCGGTAAGGCCGTCCATTTCCGGCATCTGGATGTCCATCAGCACCAGGTCGTACTGGCCGTTGTCGATTTTGTTGACTGCATCCAGACCATGCACGGCGGTGTCGACGGTGAGGCCGGTTTCTTCCAGGAAGGCCAGCGCCACGGTGCGGTTCAGTTCGACATCGTCAACCAGCAGGATGCGGGCATGGCTGATCGGGCTGAAGTCGTAGGCGGTTTCGGCTGGCGTGCTGGTGCGGGGCGCTGCAGCCAGCTCGATGGCACCCTTGGCAAGCAGGGCTTCAAGGATGCTGTCGTGCAGGGCCGACAGGCTGACCGGCTTGGTGACGATGTGTTTGAGGCCGACATGGTCGATGAGCCCGGACAGTTTTTCATAGCTGCCGGCGGTGACCATCAGGATGGCGGGTACGGCTTCGCTGAGGCTGTGGTTGATGGAGCGGGCGGTCTCGATGCCGTCCATGCCGGGCATCAGCCAGTCCAGCAGTACCAGCTGGTAAGGGTCGCCGGCGGCATAGGCCTGTTGCAGCATTTGCAAGCCGTGTTCGCCGCTGTCGGTGGTGTCGGCACGCATGCCAAACTGCTCCACCATGGCACAGAGGATTTCCCGGGCGCTGGCGTTGTCGTCCACCACCAGCACCCGCAGTTGTTCCAGTACCTTGTAGTATTCAATGTCCTGGCGGGGCCGGGCCGGGGCGTTGTCGGCCAGCTGTAGCGGCAGCTCTACGGTAAAGGTGGCGCCGGCGCCGGGCTGGCTGTGGAGTGTGATGGTGCCCCCCATCAGCTCGACCAGCTGGCGGCTGATGGCCAGCCCCAGGCCGGTACCGCCGTATCGGCGGGTGACGCTGCCATCGACCTGGGTAAAGGGCGAAAACAGGGTGGCCTGCTTGTCCAGCGGGATGCCGGGGCCGGTATCGCGGACGCTGAGGCGCAAGGTCGGACGGTCGGCATTGCCGGTCAGGCCAACCTGGGCAACGACTTCGCCTTGCTCGGTAAATTTGACGGCGTTGCCGACCAGGTTGACCAGAATCTGACGCAGGCGCAGCGGGTCGCCCTTGAGCCGGGGTGGTACGCCGGGCTCGATGTGGAACAGCAGTTCCAGGCCCCGTTCCTGGGCCCGCAGTGCCAGCTGGCCGGAAACGTCACGCAGCACGTGGTCCAGGCTGTAGTCCACGCTATCGATTTCCAGTTTGCCGGCTTCGATGCGGGAGTAGTCAAGGATGTCGTTGATCAGGCCCAGCAGCATGTCCGAGGCGCCCAGTACCTGCTCCTGGTAGCTACGCTGGCTGTCATCCAGTTCCGTTTTGAGCAGCAGTTTGCCCAGCCCGACAATGGCGTTCATCGGGGTGCGGATTTCGTGGCTCATACAGGCCAGGAAGTCGGATTTTGAGCGGCTGGCGGCCTGGGCGGCTTCCATGGCTTCCAGCAGTTCGTGGGTGCGTTGTTCCACCTGTTGTTCCAGCCCGCTACGGTATTGGGCCAGTTCCTGGTCGCGGGCCTGCAGGGTGTCAATCATCTGGTTCAGGCTGCGGCCCAGGCGGGACATTTCGTCTTTGCCACGGACCCTCAGCCGGCGCTCCAGTTGCGGGTTGTCGGCCATTTCATCGGTAAGCCGGGTCATGCGCAGCAAGGGGGTGGCAATACGGGCGGCCATCCGGTCAGCCAGCACCAGCAAAACCAGCAACAGCAACAACAGATAGCCTGCGGTTTTGAATGCCATGTCCCAGATGGCCGCTTTTAGCTCGGTCAGCGACACCACCACCTCAATGGCTGCTTCGCCCCGGCTGCCAGGAATGGCGGCCCAGACGGTCAGGGTGTCGCTGGTATACAGCATGCCATCACCGCCGTCGGGGTAGTCGTGGTTGTGGGGCAGGCTCTTGCCGCCGGTAAAGGATTGGGGGTTGTTGTATTCGGCAAACACTGTCTCGCCGTGGTTGGCCATCAGATGCACCTGGGCAATCATCGGGTTGGCCTGCACCGCAGACAGCAGCTGGGTGGCCTCGCGCGGGTCGCCGAACTCCAGGGCTGCCCGGCTGTTGTGGGCCAGCAGCCGGGCCTGGGAGGTCAGTGAGTCTTGCCATTCGGTATGAATCATCCGGCTTTGCAGCCAGATCATCAGGCCCATGACCAGTCCGATGGACAGGAAGGCGACCAGCGACAATATGACCATCAAACGGATACGCAAGCTGCGAAACTTCAACATGAACGGGCTCCGTTAATCAACCAGAGTGGCCAGCCGCAGGAGCTGGGCGTTGAACTGAATACCCTGGCGGGCGGCATTTTTGCGGTGGATCAACAGCAGAATCTGGTTGCCGGTGTGTTCGTCCCAGGACAGCTCGACCATGCCGCCACGGTTGGCAAAGCCGTCCATGTCGGACAGGGTTACCACGGGGGCTCCATCCAGCTCGCGCAGGATGCCGGTCAGCCGGCGCTGTTCGCTCTGGGCAATGAACACCAGCTGGCAATGGCGGGCTGCGGTTGCGTCGGCGGGTTGTTCCAGCTGTACCGGGCGTTCATCCGGCAGGGCGGCGGTGAGTTGTTCCAGTACCGGTGTCAGGCCGGTTTCGCCGAGCACGCAAAGCAGCGGAGCTTCGGGCTGTTGGTCGCCAGGGAAGTACACATAGCGCACCAGTTTGAGCAGCAGTGCGGACTTGAGGCTGGTTTCGGTAACGGTGGGTGTGGCGGACAGGGGAGCACTGGCAACACAAAACACCAGACAACAGGCCGCCAGCCAGCGGGCTGGCAGGCCAGACAGGTATCCTGGCTTGCGCATGATCAGAAACGCCACTCCGTGGACAGCATCCAGCTGCGCGGCTGCTGGGGCATGTCCCAGAAGGTGCCGCTGCCCGAGCCGGCCGCTGCGTAGTAGCGGGTGTTGGTCAGGTTGTACAGGTCCAGCCACAGGGTCATGTGGCCGTTGGCCAGACTATGCCAGCCCAGGTGTAGGTCGGTGACCAGATAGCCGGGAGTGGCGCAGCGCTCGGGTGCCCGCTTGACGCTGTTGCAGCTGGCGGGGGGGCAGATGGGCGGCTGGCGGCTTTTTGCGACCGTTGGTTACGCTGCCGGTCCAGCGCAGTTTTGGGGTGATCGTCAGGCGGTCCTGATACCGCAGGGTGGTGCCCAGTTTGAAGCGGTACTTGCTGACATAGGGGATTTTCCAGTCCACGCCGTCGCCTTCATTGATGCGGCCATGGATCCAGCCGGCACTGCCCCAGAGGTCGCCCTGCCAGTCGGGCGTCAGGTAATAGCGCCACTGTACCGCCAGATCCAGTCCGGTATGGCGCTGGCGGCCGGCATTGATTTTGGAGTCGGAGTCTTTAAGGATGGCACCGGGAATAAAGCTGGTGTTGTCTGGCACATCATGGGTCACAATCAGGTCGGTGATACGGCTGTGATAAAGGTTGGTGACCAGGTTCAGGTTGCGGGTGGGGCGCCATTCCCAGACCAGTCCCAGGGTGCGGATTTTTTCCGGCTTTACGTCCAGATTGGGAATGCGGAAGCCTTCGCCGACGTATAGTCCACTGTCCATGACAGGGGCGCCGCCTGACATTTTGAAGCCGCCGTACGATTGCAGGCTTTCTTCCGAGGACGGCTCGCGGAAGGCGCGGCCATACAACAGCTTGAACAGGTGCTGGTTGGAGGGTTTCCACACGGCACCCAGCCGGGGGTTGATGGTGGTGCCGTGCTGGGTGTGCTGGTCGTAGCGCACCCCCAGGGTGGTGGAAAACGTATCGGTCCAGCTGGAAAGCAGTTGCCCGTAAGCATGGTGGCTGCGGCGGGTGCCACTCAGAATCTGCAAGGGCAGAGGGACGCCGGGGTAGGTCATGCTCTGGCTGCCAGGCCCGGAGCCGGTATTGTATTTATGTAGCATGGAGCCGGCTTCGATGGCTTTTTTCTGGTCCAGCCCAACGCCGGCCTGCACCTGGTGGTGGTCGGTCATGCGCCAGTCAAAGCTTTGTTCGGCGGCCAGGCGTTCGGCCCAGCTATAGGAATAGCCCGGCTGGAAGTTGTTGTAAATATTGTTGTAATGGGAATCGGGGTCCACTTCGATCTGGCTGTATTCCAGCTTGAACTGGCCTTTGAGGTCGTCACTCAGTTCAAAGCGCAACTTGCCGTACAGGGTGTCGGAGGTGGTGATCCAGCGGGCTTTGTCGCTGTAACGGGTGGTGGCGTAAGGATCGACGGTGCTGGTCAGGTTGGTGAAGTGATGGCGGTAATAGCCCAGTGTCAGCCATTGCTGGATATCCATGCGGCCAAACAGGCTGTAGCTGTCCTGCTCACCGCGGTAACGCTCGCGCTGGCTGGCGGGCAAGCCGCTGATGCCGACTTGCTGAAAATAACGGGGATAACGCTTGTCGAGCCGGGCCCGGTCGGACTCTTGCCAGTGGCCACCTGCCGATACCTGTAGCTGTTCAGCATTGCCGGCGCCGGCCATGAAAGATCCTTCACGGCTGTTGAAACTGCCGGCGCCCAGCGATACCCAGTTGCCGTCGGTGGCGTTGCCGGCTTCGGTGATGATGTTGACCACCCCGGAGACCGCATCCGGGCCGTACAGCGCTGCTGCCGGACCGTACAAAAACTCCACCTGCCGGGCCTGGTACAGGGCCAGGTTTTCGGCTACCGGATAGGTGCTGCCGCCGGGATGGCTGATGCGCACACCATCCATCAGCACCAGCAGCCGGTTGGGGCCAACGTTGCCCTGTACCGAAAACTGGTTGAACTGGGAGGTTTTGGTGCCCCGCTGAAAATCAACGCCGGGCATGTCTTCCAGCAGGTCGGCCAGGTTTTTGTAGCGGCGCTCACGGATTTGCTGGCGGGTGACCACCATGATGTGGGCTGGAGTCTGATCCCGGCTTTCCGCCTTGCGTGACGCAGTGGTAACCGGCACGTTGATCAGTTCGGCCAGCGACAGGTCCAGCAGTGCGGATGCTCTGCTCAGCTCGTCGTTGGCAAGTGCGGGCAGGCTTAGCAGGCCGGCAAGAAAACCAATACGGCAAATCTGTGGTTTGTTTCCAGACAGCATCAGGGACACACCTCGATCAGATTGGCTATCGTATCCCTGACACCAAATTTTATTGTTGAAAAAGATGAATTGTAGCAGCGTAATCCATTTGTTTCACGATGGATGAACACCTTTGTACCGGCGGCCGGGCGCAAGGTTGGCGGGTGATCGGGGAGAAAAGGGTTTGAGTGTCGGGCCTGATCTGCTATAGTCACGCCCGCTTGGCCATACGCTCCCTGCGTAACAGCGGCCGGCATCCTCTACGCACTCGTAGCTCAGCTGGATAGAGTACTGCCCTCCGAAGGCAGCACTCATCAAAGAAATTGGTCACGAGAGCGATGCTCAAAATCTGATACACTCCGCACCACGCACCCGTAGCTCAGTTGGAT
>CAZMLX010000090.1:0-9328 GCA_964567275.1 uncultured Thiopseudomonas sp.
AAATGGCGCTGGATTCTGCAATTTTGCTGCGCAAAATGCAGAATGACGAAGAAGCGGGGAACTCCTTGCCGTCATGCTGCGCGCAGTCGCAGCATCCATAAATGGAACTGGATTCTGCAACTTTGCTGTGCAAAATGCAAAATGCAGAATGACGAAGAATGCGTACCGTCACCTGGCCCGTCGTCACCCGGCTTGACCGGGTGACCTGTACCAGAGCAGCACCACGCCCCCGGAGGCCCGCCGATGTCGACTCTGCCCGATCTGCTCGACCAGATCCATGCCTGCACACTGTGCCAGGCATCTTTGCCATTGCCGCCCCGGCCGGTATTGCAGGCCGGCAGTGGCGCACGCATTCTGATTGTCGGCCAAGCGCCAGGGCTACGTGCCCATGACACTGCCACCCCCTGGAACGACCCCAGCGGCGAGCGTCTGCGCAGCTGGCTGCAGGTCAGTCGGGAGCAGTTTTACAATCCGGATCTGTTTGCCATAGTACCGATGGGCTTTTGCTATCCGGGCAAGGGCCGCAGCGGCGACCTGCCGCCCCGTCCGGAATGTGCACCCCACTGGCATGCCCGCCTGCTGGAACAATTGCCGTCAATCGGGCTGACACTGCTGATTGGCCAGTATGCCCAGCGTTACTATGTGCCCGGCCCGCAGGTCAGCCTGACCGAGCGGGTACGCAACGGGCGCAACCTGCCCGATAATCTGCTGCCATTGCCACATCCCTCGCCCCGCAATATCCGCTGGTTCCGCAACAATCCCTGGTTCGACGCCGAAGTCGTCCCGGAACTGCGCCGCCGGGTTGGCGCCTTACTGGGTTAACCCATAGAGGACACGCCCCCAGCCGTCATGCTGCGCGCAGTCGCAGCATCCATAAATGGAACTGGATTCTGCAATTTTGCTGTGCAAAATGCAGAATGACGAAGAAGCGGGGAACTCCTTGCCGTCATGCTGCGCGCAGTTGCAGCATCCATAAACGGAACCGAACTCTGCAATGTTGCTGCGCAAAATGCACAATGACGGAGAAGCGGGGATTGCCCCTTGTCCGGCCCTCACCCGTTGCGACCCGGTGACCCTTGGACGAAGGCGCCAGCTTTGACCCTCACCCGTCGTCACCCGGCTTGACCGGGTGACCTCCCGTAATCAGGCACGGCCTATAACCGCACCGCTCATCTCAAAGCGGAAAACGGCGGGGAATATACTGGCCTTTGCCGGGGGCTTCGGCGTCGCGCAGGGTGGTCCAGGTGTAATCCAGCGCTGTTTTCACCGCACTGTGCAGGGATTGTCCCAGCGCCAGCCGTGCGGCCAGGGTGCTGGCCAGCGTGCAGCCGGAGCCGTGATATTTGCCGGGCAGGCGCTGCTGGATCAGGGTGTGGCGACTGCCATCGGCCAGATACAAGCGGTTATGCAGCTCGTTTTCCGGGCCGTGACCGCCGGTAATCAGCAGGTTTTTGCAGTGTTTGAGCAACACCTCGGCACAGTCGTCGGCGCTGCCGTCCGGCAACTCGGCCAGAATGCGGGCTTCCGGCAGGTTGGGGGTGACCATAAAGGCCAGCGGCAGCAGCTCTTCACGCAGCACATAACCCACATCATCTTCACCCAGCGACCCGCCACCCTCGGCCCGCAATACCGGGTCGCAGACCACCGGCGCATCCGGTGTCATATGAATCACTTCGCACGCCGTGCGCACCATCTCGCTGGACCCCAGCATCCCCAGCTTGACCGCCGCCACCGGCACATCATTCAAAATCGCCCGTGCCTGGGCCACAATCCAGTCATGATCGAGCACCCGGAAATCACGGACATTCACCGTATCCTGAATGGTCAGCGCAGTAATGGCCGGGGCAGCATGACAGTGCTGGGCGGCAATGGCCTCGATATCAGCCTGCAGGCCGGCGCCGCCAATGGGGTCGTGGCCGGACAGACACAGAACAATGGGGCGTGAATTGTGACGGTTCATAAGGGCGGGCTCCTTGAAATGGGGGCAACAGTATAGAGGCTGCCGGCCACTGATGGCAGCGCCGGTTGTGGAGGGTTGGTGGCGACAGGCTGAGTGGCCGGCGTATTTTCTACTGTTCCCCCGACCTCAACCGCCGTTGCCGACGTGACCGCCATCATTGTTGCCTTGACTGCAACCGTCCTTGCCGGACTTGATCCGGCAATCTTCAGCAGCATGCGCATGTTTGCAGCAGGTCACCCGGTTAAGCCGGGTGACGACGGCTGATTCACAAGCCCGGCGGTGGTTGGGTGGCGGCTTTTCTACTATAATTGCCGACTTTATCCAAACATGTGCCCAGCCGCTTTGGGCTGCACAGCCAGCCGGACCCGTCATGACTGAACAAAACCAGACTCAAGAACAACTCCAGGCCGAAGAAAACAAGCTGATTGCCCTGCGCAAGGACAAGCTTGCCGCCGCCCGTGCCCGGGGCAACGCCTTCCCCAACACCTTCCGTCCGCAGCACCGCTGCGCCGACGTGCAGCAGCAGTACGCTGAGGCAGGCCGTGACGAGCTGGAAGCACAGGACATCCGCATCAAAATTGCCGGGCGCATCATGCTTAACCGTGGCCCCTTTATGGTGTTGCAGGACGCCAGTGGCCGTTTGCAGGTGTATGTGGATCGCAAAACCCTGCCCGAAGACACCCTGGCCGAAGCCAAAACCTGGGACCTGGGTGACATCATCGGTGCCGAAGGCAAACTGGCCCGCTCCGGCAAGGGCGACCTCTACGTACACATGGACAGCGTACAGCTGCTGACCAAATCCCTGCGTCCGCTGCCCGACAAACACCACGGCCTGACCGACACCGAACAGCGTTACCGCCAGCGTTATGTCGACCTGATCGTCAATGAAGAAGTGCGAGACACCTTTCGGGTGCGCAGTCAGGTGATTGCTCATATCCGCAACTTCCTCAACCAGCGCGGTTTTCTGGAAGTGGAAACCCCGATGTTGCAAACCATCCCCGGCGGCGCGGCGGCCAAGCCGTTTGAAACTCACCACAATGCTCTAGATTTGCCGATGTTTCTGCGTATTGCGCCAGAGCTGTACCTCAAGCGTCTGGTGGTAGGCGGTTTCGACAAGGTGTTTGAAATCAACCGTAACTTCCGCAATGAGGGCGTATCGACCCGCCATAATCCGGAATTTACCATGCTGGAGTTCTACCACGCCTACGCCGACTACAGCGACAACATGGATCTGACCGAAGAGCTGTTCCGCGAGCTGGCTCAAGCAGTTTTGGGCAGCACCGACGTACCCTATCAGGGCAAGGTATTCCACTTTGGCGAGCCCTTCACCCGCCTGAGCCTGTTTGATTCCATCCTCACGTACAACCCGGACATCAGCGCTGCCGACCTCAACGACATCGACACCTGCCGTGCGCTGGCGAAAAAACACGGCGCACCGGTGCTGGGCCACGAGGGTATTGGCAAGCTGCAAACCATGATTTTCGAGGAAACCGTCGAACATCGCCTGGAGCAGCCGACCTTTATTACCCAGTACCCGTTCGAGGTCTCGCCACTGGCACGCCGCAACGATGAAAATCCCGAAGTGACCGACCGTTTCGAGCTGTTTATTGGTGGCCGAGAAATCGCCAACGCCTACTCCGAGCTCAACGATGCCGAGGATCAGGCCGAGCGCTTCCTGGCCCAGGTGGCCGACAAAGAAGCCGGCGACGACGAGGCCATGCACTTTGATGCCGACTTCGTGCGTGCACTGGAATACGGCATGCCGCCGACCGCCGGTGAAGGCATCGGCATCGACCGTTTGGTCATGCTGCTGACCGACTCGCCGTCGATCCGTGATGTCATCCTGTTCCCGCACATGCGTCCGGAGCACTGAAATGGCTGACAACGTACCGGCAAAATTCAACCCGCTGCACATCATCGGCACCGCAATTGCCACCGTGGTGTTCACCGTTTTTACCCTGGCGCATTACGGCTATGTGCACTTTGCCAAGCCGGAAGACGCCCTGTTGCTGGCCGAGTTCACCATGCTCAAAACCATCGCCGGTGAAGACTACCGTGCCTCGCTCAAACCGGCCGACCAGCATGCGCAGTGCATCGATGGCATTCTGGTGCTGTTTGACGACAAGCAAAAAGGCCTGAGCGGCGTGCTGGTGGACGACAAAAAACGGGCCGTGCGCTGCCTCTGACCGGCAGCGGCGGCGCGAAGTTTAAGGGCAGGGGCTATCAGGCCGGGGGAGTCATTGTGAAGCAACCGTTTTTGGCAGAACCCTTTGCCACCCTGTGGGCGCAGCAGGACATCTTTGCTGCTGCCGAAGCCCTGCAGGGCGAGGTATTCCGCGAGCTGGAAGGCCGCCGCACCCTGCGTACCGAGGTGCAGGGCCAGGGTTACTTCGTCAAAATCCACCGTGGCATCGGCTGGGGCGAGATTTTTAAAAACCTGCTCACTGCCAAGCTGCCGGTGCTCGGCGCCCGCAACGAATATCAGGCGATTCAGCGGCTGCAGCAAGCCGGTGTCGCCACCATGACCGCCGTCGCCTTTGCCGAGCGGGGCAGTAACCCGGCCAAACAGCACTCCTTTATCATCACCGAAGAGCTGGCGCCCACCATCAGCCTGGAAGACCTGTGCCTGAGCTGGCCGCAACAACCGCCGCCGTTCGCTATCAAGCATGCGCTGATCGAACGGGTGGCCAACATGGTTGGCGGCATGCACCGGGCCGGCGTCAATCACCGCGACTGCTACATCTGCCACTTTCTGTTGCACACCGACACGCCCTTGCAAGCCGATGACTTCCGGCTGTCGCTGATCGACCTGCACCGGGCGCAAACCCGCACACGCACCCCGCACCGCTGGCGCAACAAGGACCTGGCGGCGCTGTATTTTTCGGCGCTGGACATCGGCCTGACCCGTCGTGACCTGCTGCGTTTTTTGCGCAGCTATTTCCAGCAGCCCCTGCGCCAGATTCTGCGTGACGAAGCTGCCCTGCTGGACTGGCTGCAACGCAAGGCCGACAAACTCTACCAGCGCAAACAGCGTTATGGAGATGCACTCTGATGACCGGCTGGACCCTCAAGCCCGACTACCAGCACCTCCATGCCGATTTTGGCAGCCTGGAGCAGGTGTTTGCGCTTGAGGGCGAACGTATTACCCGCGATTCCGAGTCCGAACTGATCCGTATTGAGCGTGAAGGCGTGGTTTATTACGTCAAGCGTTATCGCAGCAACGGCACTGCCTGGCGGGCCTGGTTGCCCACGCCCAGGGTGAAAGCCGAATGGCAAAACCTGCAGCATTTTGAACGCTGGGGTATTCCCACCGCACAGGTCATCGCGCATGGCATGGAGCGCAAAAGCCTGGGTCGCTTTGGTCGTGGCGCCATGATTACCCGGGAAATTCCGGGTGCCGATGATCTATCCATGCTGGTGCAGCATAAAGACGCCCGCCTGCAAGATGCCCGCTGGGTTGCTGAAATAAGCCGCCAAATTGCCGACTTTACCCGCATCATGCACCAGCACCGCTTTACCCATAACGACCTTAAATGGCGCAATATCCTGATTGACGGTCAACCGCGCGCCTATCTGATTGACTGCCCGGCAGGCAGCTTCTGGTGGGGGCCGCTGCTGCAGTACCGCATCATCAAGGATCTGGCCTGTCTGGATAAAGTAGGCAAATACCAGCTAACTCGCACACAACGTCTGCGATTTTACTTGTACTACCGCCAACAACAGCGATTAAGCAGGCAAGATAAGCAGCATATTCGCCGCATTGTGCGTTTCTTTGAGGGGCGGGAATAAAGCATGGCACAGGACTATATTGACCCGCAGGTGCAGACCCTATTTGAGCAGCACCAGCTCAACAGTTTTGATGCGCTGTGGACGCTGGAGCTAGAAGCCGTAGACCTGCCCAATACTGAGCGGGGCGGCTGGAGTTCAGTGTCTTTTCTGGAACTGGATGGCCAGGGCTTTTACCTTAAACGCCAGCGCAACCACCTGACCCGCAGCCTGCTGCGCCCGCTGGGCGAGCCGACCTTTGCCCGCGAGTTTCGCACCATCGAGCAGTACAGAAAGCTTGGTATTCCGGCGCTGCAAGCCGCATGGTTTGGCCAGCAGACGGTGGAGGGCGAGCAGCGTGCCATTCTGGTGACTCATGCGCTAACCGGCTGGCAGGATCTGGCCGACTGGCTGCAGTGCTGGGAAACAACTGGCATCGCCGACCGCCATGCCATTTTGGACGCCTGTGGCACGCTGGCCCGCACCCTGCATCAGGCTGGACAAATGCACGGTTGTTTTTACCCCAAACATATTTTTTTACGGCGTACACCCGCAGGCTTTGAGGCCTGCCTGATTGACTTGGAAAAAACCCGCCGCCTGTGGCTGGGCAGGCGTGACCGCATCAAGGATATCGAGCCGCTGTTTCGCCGCACCCGCCACCTCTGGCAGCCGGACGATCACCTGCGCCTGCTGGAGTCCTATCTGGGCAGCGCCGTGCATGCCCGCCGCTGGTATGACTGGCTGCAGGTACGGATTCAGGACAAGGTCAGCCGTCCATGAGCACCGGCTACCTGAACGGCCGCCAGCCAGCCTTGCCCCACAGCCTGGCGCTGGACGACAGCAACCGGCTGGAGCTGCAGCAATGGTTGCGTGTCCTGCCGAACCAACGCTATGTAGCCCGGGCGCAGTGGCAGGGCCGCAGTGTGCTGGCCAAACTGTTTGTCGGCAACAAGGCACAGCGCCACCATGCCCGCGAATGCGTCGGCGTCGCCGCACTGCACACCGGTGGTATTGCCAGCCCGCAGCAACTGGCCAGCGGCCGCAACGGAGAGCTGCATTGGGTGCTGTTCGAATTTCTGCCGAATGCCGTCAGCCTGGGCCAGCAATGGCAGGCGGTCGAGCAACAACCGCTGCTCAGTGCCAGCCAGCAATCGGTGCTGCACCAGGCGCTCGACGCCATTGCCGGCCTGCACCAGCAGGGCCTGTGGCAAAGCGACCTGCATCTGGACAACTTTTTACTGCATCAGGGCCGGCTGTACGTCATTGATGGCGGCGGCGTTGAGCAACAACAGCCCGGCCAGCTGCTGGCGCCCGCACAGGCCCGGCAAAATCTGGCCGTATTTTTTGCCCAGCTGCCGCCAGCGCTGGACGACTGGCTGTCAGCGCTGTTGCAGCATTACCAGCAGCAAGGCGGGCAGGCCGGCTTTGATCTGGCCGAGCTGCGCACCGCCATCGCCGGCATCCGGCGCTGGCGTATCCGTGACTACCTGAAAAAAACCGCCCGCGACTGCAGCCTGTTCAGCGTACAAAAATCACTGTCCAGCCTGCGTGCCGTACAACGTGCCCGGCTGGACGAAGTGGCCGGGCTGATCGACCAGCCGGATGCCTTTATTGCCGGTGGCCATATTTACAAAACCGGTGGTGCCGCCACCGTGGCCAGGGTAGAGCATCAAGGCCAAAGCTGGATCATCAAACGCTACAACATCAAAAATTTCATGCACTGGCTCAAGCGCTGCTGGCGGCCCAGCCGGGCCTGGCACAGCTGGCAGGCCGGCTATTTGTTGCAGCTGCAAGGCATTGCCGTGGCACAAAATATTGCAGTGCGCGAGCAACGCCGGCTGGGTCTGCGCAGTGTCGCCTGGCTGGTCAGCGATTACCACGGCGACCAGGACCTGATTGCCCGTTTCGCCCCCTACGTCGAAAGCGGCGAGGTGCCGCAGCACGACCTGCAGCAACTCCAACAGCTTCTCAACGGCCTGATCCGGGCAAAAATCAGCCACGGCGACCTGAAAGGCCACAACATTCTCTGGCATAATGACCGCTGTTTACTGATTGACCTGGACGCCGTCCGCCAGCACCGCAGCCACGCCCGTTTTGTTCGCGCCTTTGCCCGCGACCGGGCCCGGCTGCTGCGCAACTGGCCAAAAAACAGCCGGCTATACCAGCTACTCAATGAAAAATTACCGCAGGCTCAATAGCCTGCGCTCATCACGAGGCATTACCATCCATGGCACTAACCGTTCTTGGCCTGTCAGGCGCACTCAGTCACGACCCCTCCGCAGCCCTTTACATTGACGGCAAACTGATCGCCGCCATCGAAGAAGAGCGCCTGGTGCGCGACAAGCACGCCAAAAACCGCATGCCTTACGAGTCAGCCAAGTTTTGCCTGGAACAGGCCGGCATCGAGCCCAAAGATGTTGACATCGTCGCCATTCCCTTTGCGCCCATCAGCCTGTTCGACAAAGCTCGCTGGCACTACGCCAGACGCTACTGGTACGCCCCGGACCGCGCGCTGGATGCCATCCTGATGGGCAACCGCCGCTACCATCGTTACTACAAAAAGATTCAATGGTGCCTGCAACAGCTGGGCTTTGACCTGAAAAAGATCAAAATTGAACCGGTTGAGCACCACATTGCCCACGCCGCCAGCGCCTACCTGTGCTCCGGCTTTAAAGAAAAAACCGCCATCCTCGGCATCGACGGCAAGGGTGAATACGCCACCACCTTCTTTGGCTATGGCGAAAACGGCAAAATCCATAAAATCAAAGAGTTTTACGACCCAGATTCCCTGGGTGGCCTGTACGGCGCACTGACAGAGTTCCTCGGCTTTGAAATGCTGGATGGCGAATTCAAGGTCATGGGCATGGCGCCCTATGGCGACCCGACCAAATACGACTTGTCGCGCCTGGCCAAATTTGAAAACGGCGAACTGATCATCAACACCGACTACGTCAACGTGGTGGGCACTCGCCGCTACAAAGAAAAAGGCAAGGGCTACTACTTCTCGCCCAAGCTGATCGAGTGGCTGGGGCCGAAGCGCGAAGGTGATATTGCCGACGAGCCATACATCCATTACGCCGCCAGCGTACAGGCTTTGTTTGAAAAACTGTCGCTAGAAATGATGGAGTACTACCTAGGCGACATCCTTAAGCAAACTGGCAAGCTGGCCTTTGCTGGCGGTAGTGCGCTCAACGTCAAACTGAACCAGAAAATCATCGCCCGTGACGACGTCAAAGAGCTGTTTGTCCAGCCCGCCTCCGGCGACGCTGGTACTGCCGTGGGCGCTGCCGCCTATGTGTCCCAGCAGCGGGGCGTAGCGGTGGAGAAGATGGAGCACGTCTACCTCGGCCCGTCCTACAGCAACGAAGACATCATTGCCGCCTGTGCCCGCCATCCGGGCCAGCCGAAATGGCAGCAGATCGACGATGTTCCCCAGCAGATCGCCAAAATCATGGTCGATGGCAACCCGGTGGCCTGGTTCCAGGGCCGCATGGAGTTTGGCCCCCGTGCGCTGGGCGGCCGCTCCATCATCGGCTGCCCCAGCGTGCCCGGCGTCGCCGACCGCATCAACGAACAAATCAAATTCCGCGAGCGCTGGCGCCC
>CAZMLX010000091.1:0-9181 GCA_964567275.1 uncultured Thiopseudomonas sp.
CGTCGCAGAGCGCCAGCCGTGCCCTGGTGCTGGACGACATGCCCAGCATGGACGGTGGCGAGATCACCGACAAGGGCTACATCAACCAGCGCGCCGTGCTGACCCGCCGTGCCGACAGCCTGTCAACCCACAGTGGCGAAGTGGCCTTTCCCGGTGGCCGTCGTGATCCGGGTGATCCTGATCTGCTGCATACCGCCTTGCGTGAAAGCCAGGAAGAAGTCGGGCTGGACCCGGCCCGGGTGGAAATCGCCGGCAGCCTGAGCCAGCTGGTGTCCCGGCATGGCATCAAGGTAACGCCCTATGTCGGGGTGGTACCTGAAGATTTCTGTTATCGCCCCAACCGCAGTGAAATTGCTTCCATTTTTCGGGTGCCGCTGGAGTTTTTTGTCGAAACGGCTCCGGAAACCACGCACCGTATCGATTACCAGGGGCGCAGCTGGTATGTGCCCAGTTACCGCTATCACGATTACAAGATCTGGGGGCTGACCGCTGCCATGGTGGTTGAGCTGTGTCATTTGGTGTATGGCATGGAGCTGGCGCTGGACTGTCCGCCGGCGTTGTTGCGTCGGGAATTATAAAATGCCGGGTGCACCGGCAGGAGAATGCATGATGAAATACCGTTTGGGCGATGTAAGGGTTCAGGCCCACGACAGCAGCTGGGTTGCGCCGGATGCCGCCGTGATCGGCAAGGTGCGGCTGGATCAGGACGCCTCGGTCTGGTTTGGCGCCGTGTTGCGTGGTGACAATGAGCTGATTCATATCGGGCCGCAAAGCAATGTGCAGGACGGTGCTGTGCTGCATACCAATATGGGGTCGCCCCTGACGCTGGGGACCGGCGTTACCGTTGGTCACGGTGCCATGGTACATGGCTGCATCGTGGGTGATTACAGCCTGATCGGTATCAATGCGGTGATACTTAATGATGCCCGTATTGGCAAACATTGCATCATCGGAGCCAATACGCTGATTCCTGAAGGCAGGGAGATTCCCGACGGCAGCCTGGTAATAGGTTCGCCAGGCAAGGTGATTCGCACGTTGACGAAAGAAGAACAGGCCAATCTGGAAGCTACCGCTGCTTTATATGTCAATAACGGCTGTCGCTACCGCCAGGAGCTGGCTGTCGATGAATGACCCCGTGGTACCGGAAAAGCCCCTGCGCTCGCCCTGCGTCAGCATCTGTGTGCTGGACGATGATGACATCTGCACCGGCTGCCAACGCAGCGGCAAAGAAATTAGTTACTGGGGCAAAATGACCAACGACGAACGCCGCGCCGTGCTGCAACAGGCCGCACAGCGTGCCCGCCAACAAGGATTAGCCAATTGAATACTCAACAAACACTGCAAATCGGCACGCCCGGCAGTGCCACCGCCACCCGTGTGCTGCTGTGCGGCTGCGGTGAACTGGGCAAAGAAGTGGCCATCGAGCTGCAACGCTTTGGCGTTGAAGTGATTGCCGTAGACCGTTACGCCAATGCCCCGGCCATGCAGGTGGCGCATCGCAGCCATGTGATCAGCATGCTGGATGGTGCAGCGCTGCGCCGGGTAATCGAGCAGGAGCAACCGCACTACATAGTGCCGGAAATCGAAGCCATTGCCACTGACACCCTGGTGGAACTGGAGCAGGAAGGCTTCACCGTGATTCCCACCGCCCGCGCTGCCAGGCTGACCATGAACCGTGAAGGCATTCGCCGGCTGGCCGTCGAAGAGCTGGGCCTGCCGACCTCGCCTTATCGGTTTGCCGATGACCGGGCCGCTTTTGAACAGGCCATCGCCGAGATTGGCTTTCCCTGTGTGGTCAAGCCGATCATGAGCTCGTCCGGTAAGGGCCAGAGTCTGCTCAAGGGCCCGCAAGACGTGGCTGCTGCCTGGGATTATGCCCAGCAGGGCGGCCGTGCCGGTGCCGGGCGGGTGATTGTCGAGGGCTTTGTGGATTTTGACTACGAAATTACCCAGCTCACCGTGCGCCATGCGGGCGGTACCACTTTTTGCGAGCCGATTGGCCACCGCCAGGAGCGTGGCGACTATGTCGAGTCCTGGCAACCGCAGCCGATGAGTCCGCTGGCGCAGCAGCGCTCACAGGAGATTGCGCTGAAAGTCACCGAAGCGCTGGGTGGCCGTGGCATTTTTGGGGTCGAGCTGTTTGTGAAGGGCGACCAGGTCTGGTTTAGCGAGGTGTCGCCCCGTCCGCACGATACCGGTCTGGTGACGCTGATTTCTCAGGATCTGTCCGAATTTGCCCTGCATGCCCGGGCCATTCTGGGGTTGTCGATTCCGGCGATTCGCCAGCAAGGCCCAAGCGCTTCGGCGGTATTGCTGGTCAAGGGCGAGTCCCGCCAGCCGGCCTTTGCCGGCCTGCAGAATGCGCTGGCCCAGCCGGACACCGGCCTGCGTTTGTTTGGCAAGCCTGAAGTCAGCGGTGAGCGTCGCATGGGCGTGGCCCTGGCGCAGGGCGACGACCTGCAACAGGCCCGTGATAAAGCCAAGGCGGTGATTACTGCGATTAGCGTGCAGTTGTAAGAGACTTGTCATTCTTTGCACAGCGAATGCCCCGCTGCTGTCATTCCGCGCGCAGCGAAGCGTAGTCGCGGAATCCAGCGGTTAGGTGGTTGTTTTTGGCTTCGGTGTGGCAGTCAGGCTGAGACACTCCGTAAAGCTCGCGTTCCCGCACCGAAGCAAGCTTCGCCACGTGAACAAGGCTTTGCTTCGGTCTCAGCCTGACTGCAGATACACCGGGTCTGTGGGGAGAATGGCCCGGCTGCGCCGGGCTGCTGTCGCTGTGTTGGAGCAAGCAATACCGTCAATCTGCAACAACCTCGTCATTGCCCGACTTGATCGGGCAATCTAGAGCAGCTTTGCAAGGTTGCGGAAGGCCAAGGGATAACTGTCGATTCCATTTCACTTGGCTATAGACAACCACCCCGTCATTCTGCGCGCAGCGAAGCGGAGTCGCAGAATCCAGCGGGTTGTTGTCTGCAGCGCCGTTTTCCCTGTGCCCACAAAAAAGGGCCGCACTCAGTGCGGCCCTTTTTGCTGACAAGATAAATCAGGCCAGCTTCTTGTAGCGCACGCGCTTGGGTTGTGCGGCTGCATCGCCCAGGCGTTTTTTGCGGTCTTCTTCAAACTCGGTGTAGTTGCCTTCGAAGAAGTGTACGGCGCCATCATCCTCATACGACAGGATGTGGGTGGCAATACGGTCCAGGAACCAGCGGTCGTGCGAGATCACCATGGCCGAGCCCGGGAAGTCGAGCAGGGCTTCTTCCAGGGCGCGCAGGGTTTCTACGTCCAGGTCGTTGGAGGGTTCGTCAAGCAGCAGGAAGTTGCCGCCCTGTTTCAGGGTCAGCGCCAGGTGCAGGCGGCCACGCTCGCCGCCGGACAGGTCTTTAACGAACTTCTGCTGGTCGGAGCCTTTGAAGTTGAAACGGCCCACATAACCCCGGGAAGGCACTTCATAGTTGCCAATCTTGATCATGTCGCGACCGTCCGAGATTTGCTCCCACACGGTTTTCTTGCCGTCCAGATTGTCACGGTGCTGGTCAACGCTGGCTACCTGAACGGTTTCACCCAGCACGATTTCACCGCTATCCGGTTGCTCCTGTCCGGTAATCATGCGGAACAGGGTGGATTTACCTGCACCGTTACCGCCGATGATGCCGACAATGGCGCCCTTGGGTACGCTGAAGTCCATGCCATCAACCAACACCCGGTCGCCGTAGCCTTTGCGTACACCTTTAACTTCCAGCACCTTGTCGCCCAGACGTGGGCCGGCGGGAATGTAAATTTCATTGGTTTCGCTGCGTTTCTGGAATTCCTGCGACTGCATTTCTTCAAAGCGGGCCAGGCGGGCCTTGGACTTGGTCTGACGCCCCTTGGCGCCCTGACGCACCCATTCCAGTTCGGCTTTCATCGCCTTGTTGTGGCTGGCTTCCTGCTTGGCTTCCTGCTCCAGACGGGCGGCCTTGGCCTCCAGCCACTGGGAATAGTTGCCCTCAAACGGAATGCCCTGACCACGGTCCAGCTCCAGAATCCAGCCGGCCACGTTGTCGAGGAAGTAACGGTCGTGGGTGATGGCCACTACGGTGCCGGGGAAGTCGTGCAGGAAACGCTCCAGCCAGGCGACGGAATCAGCGTCCAGGTGGTTGGTCGGCTCGTCCAGTAATAGCATATCGGGGGCGGACAGCAGCAGGCGGCACAGCGCTACACGGCGTTTTTCACCCCCGGACAGGTGCTCGATTTTGGCATCCCAGTCCGGCAGACGCAGCGCATCAGCGGCTACTTCCAGCTGACGCTCCAGGTTGTGACCGTCGGCAGACTGCAAAATGGCTTCCAGCTTGGCCTGTTCGGTGGCCAGTGCATCAAAGTCGGCATCCGGCTCGGCGTAGGCGGCGTAGACTTCGTCCAGGCGTGCCTGGGCATTTTTGATTTCTGCGACCGCTTCCTCGACCACTTCACGCACATTTTTGTTCGGGTCCAGCTGCGGCTCTTGCGGCAGATAGCCGATTTTGATGCCGGGCATCGGACGGGCTTCGCCGTTAAATTCCGTATCCACACCGGCCATGATGCGCAGCAGGGTGGACTTGCCCGCACCGTTCAGGCCCAGCACGCCAATCTTGGCGCCAGGGAAAAACGACAGGGAAATATCCTTGAGGATCTCACGCTTGGGCGGGACCACTTTTCCCAGCCTGTGCATGGTAAATACATACTGACTCATAAGTACCTGAAATATAATAAGTTACGGGACAGCTTCCCGCCAGCGCTTACAGGGCTGCTATTGTAATCAAACCGCCGCATAAAAGCAGGGACTACCGTCAGGCGGTATGCTCGGGTTGATAGCCTATACGGAAGCCGCCCCAGTGCTGGCCATTGATATACAGTGGCACCGACAGGTCATGCATGTGCTCGCCCGAGTCGCGGATATAGGTTTGCAGCAGCATGGGTTTTTCGTGGCTGCCACAGCGGCTGCCCACCTTGTCGTTGAACAGGCGCTTGCTGCGGTTGTTCAGGGTGTCCCGCTCGATATCGCCGGTCAGAGGCTGGTTGTAAACCCGGTTGTGGGTCGGGATGTAGCCCTGCGGAGTAATGGCAATGGCAAATACGGCGTTGGGCAGCTGTTGTAATACGGCTTCCTGGATGGCCGGCAGGACCTGGTCGGTGTAGCTGTCAAAACGGGTGCGGTACTTTTGTGGGCTGGTATTGGGGATGGGCTGGTAATTGCGGTCAAACAGGTCGCTACTGGTAATGCGGCGCTGGGCGATATCGGTATTGAAGCGTTCTTCAATGGCCCGTGCGGCGACGCGGGCTGCGTCGTAAATGCGCTGGTGGTAGTCGGACAGGGTCACTTCGGACAGGCGTTCGCTGATGCTTTCGGTTTGCTCTTCCAGCGCCGTAGCAGCCTGGCTGAGCTGGCGGGTCTGGTTGTCGCTGTCTGACAGATCCTGACGGATATTGGCGACCAGGCTGAACAGCTCGCCCAGTTGCTGGCGGTTGGCCTGTGTACCGCTGGCGATCTCCGCCATTTGCTCTTCGGTGCTGGTGGCCAGCCGGGTAATCACATCCAGCTGGCTGCCGGCCTGTTCAACCAGCTCCACGCTCTGGCCCAGCTCGGAAGTTAACTGGTTGAGGTGATCAGCCACCTGGGCAGTTTGTTTCTGGATGTCGCTGATCATGCTTTCCACTTCCTCGGTAGCGCCTGCAGTGCGGGCTGCCAGCGCCCGGACTTCATCAGCAACCACGGCAAAGCCGCGGCCTGCCTCGCCTGCGCGGGCGGCCTCGATGGCTGCGTTGAGGGCCAGCAGGTTGGTCTGGCTGGCGATTTCCTGGATGACCGAGGTGACCTGTTGAATTTCTTTGCTGCGCTGGCTCAGGCTGCTGATCAGGGCGCTGTTTTCGGTAGCTTGCTGGTTGAGGGTGCGGATGGATTCAATGCTTTGATGCAGGCCGCTTTGCCCGCTCAGGCTGCTGCTACGGACTTCGCCGGCCGTTTCGAGACCGCTGGCACTCAGGGCGGCGGTCTGCTCTTCGGTGACGATCATCAGCTGGGCGCTTTGTTCAATGCGACTGGCCGCTTCGACCAGAGACTCAAGACGGCTGCGCAGCTGCTGGGCGGAGTTGCTGACCCCAGCTGCGCTGAGCGCATTCTGGGTAGTGGTGTGGCTAAGCTGGCGGGCCAGCTGGCTGGTAGCGTCAGCCTCTTCGTCCGCCCCGCGGGTATCGACAACGGGTGTACGCATAAAAAACAGTGCAACCACTGGCAGCAACCCGGCCAGGGAAGTCAGGGCCGGGAGCTGCAGAAACGGGGTGGCCAGCAGGATGGCAAGTGCCAGGGCCAGGGCGATCAGCAAATGAAGGCGCGAGACGACGGGAACGATCATGGGCTTTGACTCCAGTACTGCAGCTGGCCCGATGAGGCCGGCTACTGAATTATTGTTGTTGATTGGGTTTGGCATTCTGCATGTTTTACCGGTGGGTGTCGTTTTAATGGCGTCATACTTTAGTTCGCTTATGGAGGGCCATTGGGGCGGGGTGGCGTGAAAATTCGCCGACGGGCAAGCGGATTGGCGTTTTGCCGGTTGTTGGTCGCCTTTCAAGTGCTACCTTGCGCAGAATCAGGTAGAATCCGGCCCCTTGTTGTGCGGAGGATCACCTGCATGTGCCAGGAGCCGCCCGCCAAGGCCGGAACCACCGGCTTCAGTCCTGTCATCCATAGAGGATCGCCATGTTTAGTCGTAAAGTGACCATTGCCCAGTTTGACCCTGATCTTTTTAACGCCATGCAGCAGGAAGAGCAGCGTCAGGAAGAGCACATTGAGCTGATTGCTTCAGAAAACTACACCAGCCCGGCGATCATGGAAGCCCAGGGCAGCGTGCTGACCAACAAGTACGCCGAAGGCTATCCCGGCAAGCGTTACTACGGTGGCTGTGAGTATGTAGACGTGATTGAGCAGCTGGCCATTGATCGTGCCAAGGAGCTGTTTGGTGCCGACTACGCCAACGTCCAGCCACACGCCGGTTCCCAGGCCAACTCCGCCGTTTACCTGGCGCTGTTGCAGGCCGGAGACACCATTCTGGGCATGAGTCTGGCCCACGGTGGTCACCTGACCCATGGTGCCAGCGTCAGCTCCTCCGGCAAACTGTACAATGCCGTGCAGTACGGCATTAACGAGCAGGGCGTGATCGACTATGACGAAGTCGAGCGTCTGGCCTTCGAGCACAAGCCCAAAATGATCGTGGCGGGCTTCTCCGCCTATTCACAGGTGCTGGATTTCCCGCGCTTCCGTGAAATCGCCGACAAGGTTGGTGCTTACCTGTTCGTTGACATGGCTCACGTAGCCGGTCTGGTTGCTGCCGGTATTTACCCCAACCCGGTGCCATACGCCGATGTGGTTACTACTACGACCCACAAAACCCTGCGTGGTCCCCGTGGCGGCCTGATTCTGGCGCGCGCCAACGAAGAAATTGAAAAGAAACTCAACTCCGCCGTGTTCCCCGGTGCCCAGGGTGGTCCGCTGGAGCACGTGATTGCCGGCAAGGCAATCTGCTTTAAAGAAGCGTTGCAGCCCGAGTTTAAAACCTACCAGCAGCAGGTGCTGAAAAACGCCCAGACCATGGTGCAGGTATTTATGGAGCGCGGCTACGACGTGGTTTCCGGCAGCACCTATAACCACCTGTTCCTGGTGTCGCTGATCAAACAGGATATTACCGGTAAGGATGCGGATGCTGCACTGGGTCGTGCCTTCATTACCGTGAACAAAAACTCGGTGCCCAACGATCCGCGTTCACCGTTTGTAACCTCCGGTATCCGTGTCGGTACGCCGGCGGTAACCACCCGTGGCTTCAAGGAAGAACAGTGCCGTGACTTGGCTGGCTGGATGTGCGACATCCTCGATAATCTGGGCGATGAAGCCGTTGAAGCGGCAGTGCGAGAAAAGGTCAAGGCGGTTTGTGCTCGTTTCCCCGTGTACGGTGAATGAGGCGGATGCAGTGAATGAAGAAAAGCCCGGCATGCCGGGCTTTTCTTTTGCCTGCTAATTGACAGCATGTAGAAGGGCTGGCTTTATAACCTATTCTCTTATCTTAAATCTGGAGTTGTCATGATCAAGTCTCGTGCTGCTGTTGCCTTTGCTCCTGGTGAGCCGCTGCAAATTGTCGAGGTGGATGTGGCGCCACCCAAAGCCGGCGAAGTGCTGGTAAAAATTACTCACACTGGCGTTTGCCATACCGACGCTTTTACCCTGTCCGGTGACGATCCCGAAGGCGTGTTTCCCGCCATTTTGGGGCATGAAGGAGCTGGCATTGTGGTCGAGGTGGGTGAGGGTGTCACCAGCGTCAAGCCGGGCGATCATGTCATTCCCCTGTACACTGCCGAATGTGGCGAATGCCTGTTTTGTACCTCCGGTAAAACCAACCTCTGTGTGGCGGTGCGTGCTACCCAGGGCAAGGGTTTGATGCCGGACGGTACTACCCGTTTTTCCTATAACGGTCAGCCGATTTACCACTACATGGGTTGCTCCACCTTTAGCGAATACACCGTGGTGGCCGAGGTATCGCTGGCCAAGATCAACCCCGATGCCAATCCCGAACAGGTGTGTCTGCTGGGCTGTGGTGTTACCACCGGTATTGGCGCGGTACACAACACCGCCAAGGTGCAAAAAGGCGACAGCGTGGCTGTGTTCGGACTGGGCGGCATTGGCCTGGCGGTTCTTCAGGGTGCCCGTCAGGCGGGTGCGGGCCGCATCATTGCGGTTGACCTGAACCCCGACAAGTTCGAACTGGCCCGCCAGTTTGGTGCCACCGACTGTATCAACCCCAAGGATTACGACAAACCCATCCAGGAAGTGATTGTCGAAATGACCGGCTGGGGCGTGGACCACTCTTTCGAGTGCATCGGCAATGTCAACGTCATGCGCGCCGCCCTGGAATGCGCTCACCGTGGCTGGGGGCAGTCGGTGATTATTGGTGTGGCGGGTGCTGGCCAGGAAATTTCCACCCGTCCGTTCCAGCTGGTTACCGGTCGTAGCTGGCGGGGCAGTGCCTTTGGCGGTGTCAAAGGCCGTAGCCAGTTGCCGGGCATGGTGGAGGATGCCATGCAGGGCAAAATCGAGCTGGAGCCTTTTGTGACCCATACCATGGGGCTGGAAGAAATCAACAAGGGGTTCGACCTGATGCATGAAGGCAAGTCGATTCGC